>NZ_JBHVSK010000011.1:188789-212824 GCF_042885235.1 Paenibacillus sp. NPDC058071 | reverse complement strand
GGCGGATATCTCCCATGACACACCTCGACCTTTTTTGTTAGTTTTATTGTATCAGGTCGCTGTTACAGCGTGTCTACTTTTTAGTCTACATCCAGGCCGAGGTGCTGTAAGAGTCGAAAGCGCCTTACAGGCGGAAAAAGGAGCTGGCTGGGGTGCTGTAAGAGTCGAAAGCGCCTTACAGGCGGGGAAAACGCCACAGTAGAAGCTCCGTAAGCCGGAAAACCGTCTTACAGAAGCAAAAATGCCGCGTTAGAGTCTCTGTAAGCCGGAAAACCGTCTTACAAAAGCAAAAATGCCGCGTTAGAGTCTCCATAAGCCGGAAAACCGTCTTACAGAAGCAAAAATGCCGCGTTAGAGTCTCTGTAAGCCGGAAAACCGTCTTACAGAAGCGAAAACAAAACGCCCAAGCTCCCGTAAGGTGCTTTTTCACCTTACAGGAGCTTGGGCGTTAATCTCCAGCTTTCCTCACACTCAATACGTCTTCACGCCCGGCGCGTGGTAAGTGGCGAACGTGTTCAGTAGCGAAGCTGGATCGCTGCTAACCAGCACGTTTTCCCGGTACTCGTCCTTGTAGAAGCCCTCTTTGTTCATATGGTCGAAAAACTGAATCAGCTGGTCGTAGTAACCGTTGATATTGAGCAAGCCGAAAGGCTTTTGATGCAAGCCGATCTGGCTCCACGTCATGACCTCGAACAGTTCTTCCATCGTTCCTGGGCCGCCCGGCAGCGCGATAAAACCATCCGCGCGCTCGATCATCGTCCGCTTGCGTTCGTGCATGGAATCAACGACAATTAGCTCGGTTAAATTGCGATGGGATATTTCCCGTGCTTCAAGCAGAGTCGGTATGACTCCTGTCACACTGCCGCCTGCCTCGAGCACCGCATCTGCGACTGCTCCCATGAGTCCAACACTGGCTCCTCCATATATGAGCGTTAAGCCGCGTTCCGCTAGCTCCTGCCCGAGCCGCACAGCGGCTTCTCTATAAACTTCGGATGTCCCGAAGCTGGACCCGCAATAAACTGCAACGCTTTTTAATTCCATTTGCATAAGAATAACAGCCTCCAATTTCAAATACTTTTGTCCTCGTCAACCTACGCTCTATCGTCGCACACATTCTCACCCGCCGTAAACGGCGAAACCACGCACGATGAACAGCTAGATTCTAGCGGACGGTGCATCGTCGTCTGATAAGTGATGGTATGACCAACCATAAGGGCTAAACAGCGCGCACGACGAAAAGTTAGCTTCGTACATTTCACAGTCACATTGATGATGAGGTCGCCCGAATGCTATCATGCAGCGAAACACCAATATGTCGAACATTACAGTTCCAGCGCACGCTGAAGATGCCAAGCTCTCACTCACATTCCAACGCACGCTCCACCATCGCATGACAATATATTCGCCCGTCCACCGCCATACAGCGGAATACCACTCACAGTACAATTCCAGCGTAAGATGAAGATGGTCAAGCTCTCACTCACATTCACAACGCTCACTCCACAGTCGCATAACAAATGTGTTCGCCGGACCGCCATCAAGCAGCGATACCTTATCACCGCACAAACCCAGCGCACGATGAAGTTGCACATATTACACAAGCCCCGCACACGGTGCAGATGATCATTCACACCGCAGCTCCAGGCTCACCGTGCTAATGGTATTTCGCCCTGCCCAGCGTCTACCCAGCACCTACCCAGCACCTACCAAACACCAGGCGAGCAATAATGTGTACAAGCACTCTTACTTAGTATAAAGAAGCAGGCGCATACAAAGGAAACATTTTTTTACCTTAAATGCCACAACATTCAGCATGACGGCCTCCACCAAGGAAAATAATAAAAGTCGTACCCACAGGTTAGTTATGCTATAATAATCGGATTAGATTTATCGGAATGAAGAGATTTTCAACATTGACATCAGGTGCTGCTGGGAGGTAACATCGTTGATTCAGCTCATAGACTTGTACAAGCTGTACAAAACGAATAAAGGAACGGTCGTTGGCGTAGATCACGTCAATCTTCATATACAAAAAGGTGAAATTTTCGGCATCGTCGGCTACAGCGGCGCGGGCAAAAGCTCGGTGCTGCGATGCATCAATCTGCTGGAGCAGCCGACTTCCGGCAAAGTGCTTGTAAACGGCGTCGATTTGACGTCGCTGAGCAAAAACGAGCTGAGAAAAGCACGGCAGAAAATCGGCATGATTTTTCAGCATTTCTACTTAGTAAATAGTAAAACCGTCTTCGAAAACGTAGCGCTCGCGCTGGAAGCGGCTGATACGCCGAAAGCTTCGATCGAAGGCAAAGTGAAGGAGTTGCTGCAACTCGTCGGTCTTGCCGACAAGGCGGACAACTACCCGGCCCAGCTAAGCGGCGGGCAAAAGCAGCGCGTCGGCATCGCCAGAGCGCTTGCTAACGATCCGCAAGTTCTGCTTTGCGACGAAGCGACGTCAGCGCTCGACCCGACCACGACGCAAGCGATACTCGCCTTGCTGCGCGAAATCAACCGTAAGCTGGGATTGACGATTATCCTCATTACTCATGAAATGGAAGTCGTCAAGGAGCTCTGCCACCGCGTCGCCATTATGCAGAGCGGCAAAGTGATCGAGGAAGGCAGTGTATACGAGATTTTTGCCAATCCGTTAGAGCCGCTGACTCGCGAGTTTATCAGCAATGTGCTGGAATTCAAGCTTCCGGACAAACTATGGGATAAGTTGGACCCGGCGGGCAAAGTGCTTAAATTGTTATTCCGCGACGATGCGGCCGAACAGGCGATCATTTCCGATCTGCTGAAGGAAAGCGGCATTCAGGCGAATATTTTGCACGGTAAAATCGATTATATCGGCGATAAACCGCTCGGTATTTTCATCATGGAAGTGACGGGAAGCAATGAAGAGATCGCGGACGCCATCCGGTATTTAACCGATCGATCCTGCATCGTGGAGGTGATCGGCCGTGCTTGAATCCTTGATCGAGATCCTTCCCGACATGGGAAAAGCGTTTTACGAAACGCTCTATATGGTCGGTGTCTCGCTTCTTATCGCGTTGGTACTAGGCTTGCCGCTGGGCGTATTGCTGTTCGTCAGCAGCAGAGGGCTCTTCTCTGAAAACCGCCCGCTTAACCTCATTTTGGGCGTCGTGTCCAATATCGTACGCTCGATTCCGTTCCTTATCCTGCTCGTATTGCTGCTGAAGTTTACGCAGTTTCTGCTCGGAACGACGATCGGCCCTTCGGCCGCGTCGGTGCCGCTGTCGGTTGCAGCGATTCCGTTTTTCGCCCGGCTGGTTGAGCAGTCGCTTCGGGAGGTAAACAAGGGCATAATCGAGGCAGCTATAGCAATGGGGGCAAGGCCATGGTTCATCATCCGCAAGGTACTGCTGCCTGAGGCGAAATCCGGCATTATTTCCGGATTGACGATCACCGCAATCAGCCTCCTCGGCTTCTCGGCAATGGCCGGTACGGTTGGCGGAGGAGGCATTGGCGACTTGGCGATCCGTTACGGGTACTATCGCTATGACAATCAAGTGTTGTTTACAACGGTTATTTTGCTAATCGTGCTCGTCCAAATCATCCAGTTCGTTGGCGACTGGGCTTCGCGCAAAGTAGATAAACGTTGACATAAATAAGTTCAGACAGCTTAGAGAAAAGGGGAGAATGTTTTTGAAAAAGCAATTTGCAATTCTGACAGTATTGATCCTGCTAGTAGCTATGCTGGCCGCTTGCGGCGGGAACAAAGAGAACGGCAACACAGCAGGAGGCGGCGCCTCCGAACAGAAGAAATCGCTAAAAATCGGCGCGACAGCCGGTCCTTACAGCGATATGGTGAGTAAAGCGATTAAGCCGCTGATGGAAGAGAAAGGATATAAAATCGAAGTGGTCGAGTTCAACGACTACGTACAGCCGAATAAATCGCTGGACAACGGCTCGATTGACGCCAACCTGTTTCAGCATATCATTTATTTGAAAAAGTTTTCTGAAGACAACAAGCTTGACCTTAGCTCGGTCATAAGCGTTCCTACGGCTCCGATGGGCCTCTACTCGAATAAATTCAAATCGATTGACGAGATCAAAGACGGCAGCAGCCTTACAATTGCGAACGACCCGGCAAACCTGGCCCGCTCGCTTCTGCTTCTGCAAGACCTTGGACTGGTTACGATCAAAGCCGACGCGGAACCGACGAAAATTTCCGAGAAGGACATCGCGACGAATCCAAAAAATTTAAAAATTACTACGCTTGAGGCAGCTCAACTGCCTCGTACACTCGACAGCTCCGATCTGTCTGTCGTTGCCGGCAACTTCGCGCTGGCGGCGGGCATGGATTTGACGAAAGCCATGCAGCTAGAAAATATGGCTGAAAACTACCGGAACGTTGTCGCGGTGCGCACGAAAGATACAGATGCGCAATTTGCGAAGGATCTGAAAGAAGTCATCGAATCGGACGCTTTTGAGAAAACGATCGACGAGCAGTTCCAAGGCTTTTCTAAACCAGAATGGATGAGCAAATAAGATTCTAGGATCGTTCGTTCGGTTTGATTACCTGCGCTTGCGGTTTGCCTTCACGGCATATCGCAGGCGTTTTTTCATTAGAAGGAAGCTCCTTTCTATCTAAATCCGTTGAAATGAAGCGCGATATTCTCCCGTCTCACTGGCTCACGTTGATGGTAAATTCACCGATGGCCCTCCTTTACCTCAGGACGCAGCAAAGCGTTGGCTACGACACACATATTTCGAAAACGAATAAACAGCCTTCCGACTCCGTCTTGAAACGACGGCCGGGAGGCTGTTTGTTTTAGCAGAGGTGAAGTGAAGCTTTAACGCCGATCATGGTACAATGGCAAAAAGGACAAAATAAAGGAGCAGCTCAATCGATGTATACGGTACAGCTCGGTTCGTTAGTTCTTAACCTTGAAATCGTCATTTACTTATTAAGCGGCATGGCCGGGGCAGCAGGTCTTTGGCTGCGTGCGCGCAAAGGCCGGGAAGACGTCAGCCGGGTGTCCGATGCGGTGAACGCGGCATGGCTATGGGTAGCCGTCTGGAAATTCAGTCTCGTTCTGTTCGACCCTGCCGGCGTAATCCGTGATTGGAGGTCCTTGCTCTACTTCAGCGGAGGCGCTTACGGCATGGCGCTGGCGACTGCTGTCGCAGTGGTCTATATCGTCATACGCGGGCGACGAGCGGGAGTTGGTTATCCAGTTATCGCCGGTTGGCTGTCCATTATGGTATACGGCTGGCTTGGAGTTCGCTTTTTCGTCCAAGCCGTTATCGAAATTCCTTCGCTAGACGGATGGCTGTATGGAGCGGCTTCCATGCTTGCTTTGCTGTTTTTCTTCTTGCAGGTTAACGAATCGCACCAAACAGACTTTCGGCGGCTGGCTGCTAAAGGCACGCTTGCGGCCGCAGCCCTGTCCGCTATTTTGCTTATCGACTATAGCGGAGGAGCGAGACCGGAGGAAGTTGCCGCTGGTTTGCAATCAGGAATACAAACGGGCCTGAAAGAAGGGCAGCTTGCGCCCGATTTCAAACTGACAACGCTGGACGGCAAGGAAACAAGTCTGTCGGAATGGCGGGGAAAGCCGGTTTTCATCAACTTTTGGGCATCATGGTGTCCGCCTTGCCGCGCCGAAATGCCTCATATGGAGAAGCTGCATGTGAAGTATGGCGATCAAGCGGTTATCCTTTCCGTCAACATGACGGCAACCGAGAAGAGCAGTCAGAATGTAGAAGAATTTGCTGAGAAATACGGCCTTACCTTCCCAATAGCGCTGGATGAAGCGGGATCGGTTATGGAGCGATACCGGATTCGCAGCTATCCGACCACCTTTGTCGTTGACGCCGATGGTATCGTGCGCGATAGAGTATTGGGAGCGGTCGATTATGCATGGATGGAGCGAAAACTAAAACAAGTAATAGAATAGGCTAAAAAGCAACTTGCATACCCCACAGGGGTATGGTATATTGATGTTGAGAGGAGGTTATGCCGATGACGCAACATGAGCTGGATGGACTTACGGCTGTAACGGAAAGCTGTCATAGTGATTCCGATCGGAAGAGTCACCACTCCGATAAGACGAAGAGCAACCTCGTTTCCCGATTGAACCGGATCGAAGGGCAAATTCGCGGAGTGAAGGGCATGATCGAGAAAGATACGTATTGCGACGACGTGCTGAATCAAATTGCAGCCATTCAATCAGCGCTGAACAGCGTTGGCAAACTGCTCTTGGAAAATCATTTGAACAGCTGTGTGCTCGAACGGATTCAAGAAGGTGACAATGACGTCATTAAAGAGCTCATGGTGACCATGAATAAATTGATTAAATAACGGGAGGCTATCGTTATGGCAACTACTACATTGAAAGTGCAAGGCATGTCCTGCAATCATTGCGTTAATTCTGTGGAAGGCGCGCTTCAAAAGCTGGGAGCCGTCGGCAAAGTAAACTTGTCGGCTGGATCGGTGGCAGTCGAATTCGACGAATCGAAAGTTTCGCTGGATGCCATCAAGACAGCGATCGAAGATCAAGGCTACGACGTCGTATAATTCCGTTGACGCGATAAGGGGCGGATGGCGAAGCAATTGCCGTCGCGCCCCGTCCTGACGGGCCGCATCTCCTTAGGCCAAGACTTTTGCGCAATAGCGCGCCCCGGACATACCTAAAGAAAACACGATGACAGTTTTCAAAACGCATTGCAGTACTGCAACAGCGAAAAAAGCCGCTGGCGGCGGTTCCTTCGTTTTTTATAACAAAAGAGAAGTAGGCTATTTTTTTTCAACAAAATATACCCCCTTAGGGTATATAGAGAGAAGGGTTAACTATGGAGCAACGGACCTTGCAAGAGCAGGCGACGCTTGAGATCGAAGGCATGACCTGCGCGGCATGCGCCAACCGGATCGAGAAGGGATTGAATAAGCTTCCGGGCGTAACGAAAGCAACTGTCAACTTCGCGATGGAAACGGCGCATGTCGAATACAACGCTTCTGAAATTACGATGCAGACGATGACGGATAAAGTTGTGCAGCTAGGCTATAAAGCGGCAGTGAAAGAAGATGGACAGTCGAACGAGGAAAGAAAAAAGAAGGAGCTTCGGAACAAAAAGCTGCAGCTGATCGTTTCCGCAGTGCTATCGTTTCCTCTGCTCTGGGCGATGGTCGGTCACTTCTCCTTCACGTCCGGCATCTATCTTCCGGAAATATTCATGAACCCGTGGATGCAATTGGCTTTGGCGACGCCGGTGCAATTTATAATCGGCTGGCCGTTTTATACCGGCGCTTATAAAGCGCTCCGCAATAAGAGCGCCAATATGGACGTACTCGTAGCGTTAGGGACATCGGCGGCTTACTTCTACAGCCTCTATGTCACACTGGATTGGGCAAGCTCGGCCGGAAGCCATGGCCATCACGAGATGCCGGGTCTCTATTTTGAAACGAGCGCCGTGTTGATTACGCTCATCGTGCTGGGCAAGCTGTTCGAGGTGCTGGCTAAAGGCCGTACGTCGGAGGCGATCAAGAAGCTGATGGGTCTGCAGGCGAAAACGGCAACCGTCATTCGAAACGGCGAAGAACTGGCCATTCCGGTTGAAAATGTACTGCTCGGCGATATTGTGCTTGTGAAGCCGGGAGAGAAAATACCGGTTGACGGAGAAGTCGTAGAGGGTGCTTCCGCTGTCGACGAGTCGATGCTTACCGGCGAGAGTATCCCGGTGGAAAAGGGACCGGGTACTGCCGTTATCGGCGCTACCGTGAACCGCAACGGCCGCTTGGTCGTTAAAGCGACTCGCGTTGGTAAGGATACGGCGCTGGCGCAAATTATTAAAGTCGTGGAAGAGGCGCAAGGCTCGAAGGCTGAAATTCAACGCGTCGCTGATAAAATATCCGGCATTTTCGTGCCGATCGTCGTCGGCATCGCTGCGCTCACCTTTCTCATCTGGTTCTTTGCCGTCGTGCCGGGGGATTTTGCAGAAGCGCTTGAAAAGGCGATTGCAGTATTGGTTATCGCCTGCCCTTGCGCCCTCGGTCTGGCGACGCCTACATCGATTATGGCAGGCTCGGGACGGGCGGCCGAACACGGCATTTTATTCAAAGGCGGCGAGCATTTGGAAGCGATGGGGAGCGTCGACACCATCGTATTGGACAAAACGGGCACCGTTACGAAAGGCAAGCCTGAACTTACCGACGTGATGATCACCGGCATGGACGAAGCAGAAGCGTTGCGCTTAATCGGTGCGGCTGAGAAGCAATCCGAACATCCGCTGGCGGAAGCGATTGTAGCGGGCATTGCAGCGAAAGGATTGCCTCTGGGCGAGGTTCATCAGTTCGAGGCGCTGCCTGGCTACGGTATTAAAGCAATCGTTGACGGACGGACGGTGGCGGTCGGTACACGGAAGCTGATGCGTCTGGAATCGGTTGATTTCGGAGCGGCCGAGGCAACTATGGAACGGCTGGAATCGGAGGGCAAAACGGCGATGCTTTCTGCGGTGGACGGTCAGTATGTTGGGCTTGTCGCCGTTGCCGATACAGTGAAGGAATCGTCGAAGGAAGCGATTGCGAAGCTGAAGGAGCTTGGCATCGAGGTAATGATGATAACTGGCGACAACAGGAGAACGGCAGAGGCGATTGCCAAACAGGTTGGCATCGGGCATACTTTAGCCGAAGTGCTGCCGGAAGGAAAAGCCGAGGAAGTGAAGAAGCTGCAGGCGCAAGGCAAACGGGTGGCGATGGTTGGCGACGGCATCAACGATGCTCCGGCGCTGGCGACGGCGGATGTAGGGATTGCTATCGGGACGGGCACAGATATTGCGATGGAGGCGGCCGACGTGACGCTAATGCGCGGCGAGCTTACCGGTATTGCCGATGCGATCTTGATGAGCCGGAAAACGATGCGCAACATCAAACAAAATCTATTCTGGGCGCTCGGATATAATACGCTCGGCATTCCGGTCGCCGCAGTCGGCTTGCTTGCTCCTTGGGTAGCGGGCGCGGCCATGGCGCTGAGCTCGGTATCGGTCGTACTGAACGCATTGCGTTTGCAAAGGGTTAAATTGTAAAATAAGTTAGTATGTAGATATAAAGGTCGCGGCAGTAAGTTGCAAGAAGGACAGGCTTAATTGGACTGCGAAAAAGCGATGCTGGAGAAAATTCACCGGCCGGACGGTCGGTGAACAAACGAACCGTGCAGGAGGATAAGATGAATACAAAGGTATGGCAATTGGCAGCTTTAGGAGGACTGCTGTTTCTGGCAGGCTGCGGCAACTCGGAGCCCCAAAGCACGCCTGCCGTCCAACAGGGCGACGATGCTGCCGTTCATAATAGTCATAACGAGCATGGCTCGGAGCATGGCAACCACGGAAGTAAAGCAGACGGCGAAGGCGAAGGCGTAATCAGCTCCAATAAACACGAGGAATCGGGCAACCAGGACAGCATCCAGGCCGTATTCAGTTATTCGGACAACGGACATGTCGAAGCGAAAAAAGCGGCAACGATCTCTATGCAAATTCAGACACCGGATGGAGAGCCGTATGACGCATTCGAGATTGTCCATGAGAAGCTGATGCATCTCATTATCGTCAGCAAAGATTTATCCTATTTCGAGCATGCACATCCAGAATATAAAGGCAGCGGCAAATTCGAAGTCTCCGTCTCGTTTCCGGCGGCAGGCGAATACAAGCTAATTGCCGATTTTACGCTTAGCGGATTGAGCCATGCGGTGCAGCGCAGCGATTGGTTGACAGTGCAGGGCAAGGAGCCGGCGCCGCAACCGATTATCCCGGATAAGGAAGGGACGCTTAAAACAGTGAGCGCGGTTGATGCCACACTTTCGCACGGCACTTTAGCTGCAGGAGCAGAGACGGCCTTGACGTTCCGGTTCTCGGACGCCAAGACGAAAAAGCCGATCGAGGACCTCCAGCCGTATTTGGGAGCGATCGGACATGTCGTTATTTTGAGCGAAGATGCGGAGCAGTTCTTGCACGTGCATCCGCTGGAAGAGGCGGGAGCCGGACCGGAGGCGACGTTCGAGACTACGTTTCCTCGCAGCGGCATCTATAAATTATGGGGGCAATTCCAGCGCGGCGGTCAGGTGTTCACCGTCCCGTTCGTTGTAGAAGTCCCTTGAACACAGAAAGCTGGCGAATGATTCATTTCGTCGGCTTTTTGCTTTGTTAGTTTGGTTGTTTGGCGACGGTTCAATGCCGGGGTAGGCAGTACGAGGAAATGGGTGAATGGAGCTCGTAGTCCTGACAAGGTTATTCTCGGGCTGTCTCTGTCAAAACGATTAGAGAAAGGAGTCTGCTCGCACGACTACCATACTCTAAAAGCACTATTACCAGTTTTGAACTCGAAAATTCTGTTGCCCCGCTCGTACAGAACAAGCACCAGACATATCAAGTGGCCGAGAACACGGCCTTGATTCAATATATATGAATTTTCATACATAATTTTCGTAAATGGCCCGATTTGTTGAATTATATACGAAATTTCATATATAATTAGCCATTTTTCTGTTTTTCGTTAAAATATATATGATTTTTCGTATATATTTGATTCGGCCGGAGGGAGAGAAGGGATGGCGAGCAGGGGGATAGGGTCCGCGGCGTATCTCAACATGGCGGCATACGGGCATTTATCTCGGCACGGTCGCAACGGGGTATTAAAAAGGACCTTATCCCCGCGTTGCAGCGGAAGTAAGGTCCTTTGAAGTGCAAGTGTATGTTTCTATCGAATAGTAACTCTCTTTAGAAGCATCCTTGCAGTTTGTACTTACTTATTATATTTACATATTACTTTACTTGGACGGTTGCACTCGTCTACTTATTGTTCGCCGATTGCAATCATCCTCCCAGCAGTGCCAACGCTGCTTAAATCCGTGCAAAACGGAGCGTTTTGACCTCGAACGGCTTGAACGAAAGGTGCACTTCGGACTCGACATCGCTGCTATTGTCAGATACGAGCTCTTCTCCGGCGTTCCCCTCAAGCAGATCGGTTTCCCGAAGGCTGGCGAAACGGAAGCTGCTGTTCAACGATACGCGTGCCGCCGACATGCCTTTTGCTTCGTAGAGGCGGGCGATGACATCGCCGGAGCCGTCCTCCGCCATTTTCACCGAATCGACGATGACGTTAGGAGCGGAGACAATCAGCAGACCTTCGTATGCGCCAGCGATACCGGCCGCTCGGGCGATAGGCGTGTTCAGCTCCGCCGCCTCGCGAATGACTGGATTGCTGGAGAAGCCGCCGTTCCAGATATGCATCGCAAAAGTGAACTCATGCACGCCCAGATCGGCCGTTTCGTCCGGATAGGAAGGGGCGCGCAGCAGCGTCAAATTCATTTCTTTGCCATACGTATTGATGCCGTATTTGCTGTCGTTCAGCAATGAGAAGCAGCGGTCTCCCTCGACGAAGGCCGACCAGCGGTGCTGGCTTACTTCGTAGCGGTCTGCATCATGCGGACGAGAGAAATGATTCGGCCGTTTGACGAAGCCGTACTGCATTTCGTGCAGCGCTTCGTTCGTGTGCAGATTGACGTCGAAACCGACTTTCAGCAGCTTGTGGCGCTCTTGCCAGTCGATTCTGGTTTTAAAATCGACGCGTCGGCTTCCGGCTTCTAAGCGAATGGTTTGAACGACATCGGACTGGCCGATCCGTCTGCTGATTTCCAGCTCTGCAAACAATGGTCCTTCTGTTGCAATGCGGATCTCGGCCGCTTCCGTCAGCTCCAGTTCGCTGGCTGCATATCGACGGTCAAGTTCCCAAGCGTCGTAGTCGGACGTTTGATCGCGGAATAACCGGAACTGGTTGCACAGGCCGTTCGTCCATTCCGTCTCGCGCTCTTTGTCCCAAACGCTGACGATTTCGCCGCGGCCGTTGAAACGAATGTGAAGCCATTCGTTTTCCAGACTGTCGTTCGTCGCGCGAACAATCGCCCCAGCAGCATCACCGCCAACTGCCTCAGCCGCTTCACTCGGCTCAATGGACAAGCTGCCGCCAGCTGGGAGCGTGGCGAGCGCGAAACGTTTGCCATTCGCCTCCTGTACCGGAAGCGAGCGACCCAAGCTGTCCGTTGCGCCTCCTGCATACCCCTCTGGAAGCTCCAACAGAGCGCGGCGCTTCCAAGGCAGCACATTGAACAACGTCCAGCCGCTTGCCGCTGCTGCCGACTGCACGCCCACGAGCGCGGAAGCAGCTTCCTGGCTCAGTCTGGCTGCCGATTGCAGCATATCCTCGAATCCTTGCCGCGCTTCAACATGCACGCGATGAATGGACGTTCCCGGCAAAATATCGTGGAATTGCAGCAGCAGCAGCTTCTTCCACGTTTCCTCCAGCTCGGCCGCCGGATAAGGCTTGCCAGCGAATAGCGCTGCCATCGTGCTTAGCGTCTCCGCCTCCCGTAAAGCAGCTTCTCCTGCGCGGTTGCCTTTCTTCATCGCCGCCTGCGAGGTAAAGGTACCGCGGTGAGCGGAATAATACAACTCGCCAACATAACGATTGTCCGTTCCGCCGCGCTGCTCCAGATCCTCGAAGTAGGCGATCGGAGAAGTAATCTCGGTTTTAGGCGCGCCCTCCAAATTTTTCATACGGCGCAGAAACTCGAGATCGCTGCGGTTCGCGCCGCCGCCGCCGTCACCGTAGCCGAATTGGACGAGACGGGTGGAGATGCCGTATTTTTGAATCCGCTCATTCCATTGAAAATTTGCATAGTTGACGTCAGCCGGATTTGGAAATGGACCGTAATCAAGCAGATGAACAGGGACCGCCGAGCCGTCGATGCCCTCCCACATAAACGTATTGTATGGGAACGGGTCGACTTCGTTGTCGTACGTTTGATACATTTTCACCGAAGCGAAATAGTTGACGCCGCTCTTGCGCATCAATTGCGGAAGTGCGCCGGAGTAGCCGAACACGTCGGGAAGCCAGAGCATTTCGCTGTCCTTGCCGAACTCTTTTTGCAGAAACGCTTTGCCGTAGAGCAATTGGCGAACGAGACTTTCGCCGCTCGGTATATTCGTATCCGGCTCGAGCCACATTGCACCCTCTAACACGATTCGACCTTCCGCGACGTATTGTTTCACGCGCTCGTAGAGCTCAGGATACAGCTCTTTCGTCAATTGCAGCAAATAGGGCTGGCTTTGTACATAGATGTATTCCGGGTACTGCTCCAGCAACGCCAACTGGTTGGAAAGCGTGCGGGCAATTTTCCGTTTCGTTTCTTCAATCGGCCACAGCCAGGCGATATCGAGATGGGACTGGCCCATCATGAACAGCTTTGGCGCAGTGGAGCCGTTCACGCAGTCGAGCAGCGGCTTCATAACGGCTCTGCCTTGGCGGGCTGCTTCTTCCAGTACATCGCCCTCGAGGCTCCAGTCCATTAGTGCGATCAGCTTCTCGAACCCAGCTTCGATCTCAGCGGCGCGCAGCGATTCTGACGCGATGCTGTTGTGCAACTGAGTGAGCGATTCTAGATCGATAAAAAATTGATACAGCTCCTCGTTCGAGACAACGAGCGAGCCGTGCGTGTATAAGGGCAGCTCGCGATCGTGACCGGCGTAAGCCTCAGCCATAATCTCGTAGCGTGCTCCGGGTTCGCCGGAGGTCGTCAGCGTAATCGTTTTGTGCTGAAGGTCGATGGCCCCAGCCAGTATGCCATTTACGTAAACGGTGCTTTCCGAACCGAAGCGCGGCAGCAGCTCGATCCGTTTGCCAGCAGCCTCCGGCGGCAGCTCGATCGTGCTGTGGAACCAGCCGTATTGCCATTTCTCGCCCCAGACTTCGCCCGGGAGGGCTGGGGAGAATGGCAGCTGCTGGGCTTCCTCATAGGAAGCCCAACGACTGAGCGGAGCGTAATCGAAGGTTGCGGCGGATAGCTCGCGGTACAGCAGGTTTTCTTTTCCCTTGATCCATTTTTTAATATGAAAGAGTCTCTCTTTTGTATACATTTGAACGCCTCCGGGTTACTGATGGGTAGTTGAAATGCGAAAGCGGGAGAGGCTGCGATAAAGATCAGCCTTTCGTCGCGCCGGCGGTCAAGCCCCGGACGAGCGCCTTCTGGAATACGACAAAGACGAGCAATACAGGCAAGGTGGTCACGATTCCCGCCGCATTGAGCGGTCCCCATTGGATACCGGATTTCGTTATGAACGTATTGATGCCTGCAGGCAAAGTGCGCATCGCGTCGGTGTTGACAAAGGTCATCGCGAGCATCATTTCCTGCCATGCGGTAATGCACACCGTCAGGCCGACCGCGACCAGCCCGGAACGGGCAAGCGGAATGACCATCCGGAACAAAATGCCAAGCGAGGAAGCGCCGTCGATCGTAGCGGCTTCGTCAATGTCCTTGGGCACGCTTTTAAAATAGCCGGTCAGCAGCCAGATCGCCATCGGCAGCATAATCGCACAATTGGTCAAAATGATGCTGACGTGCGAATCGAGCAAATGCAGCTTGCCCCACATGATGTACAGCGGTACGATCAGCGTCGTCAGCGGCATCACTTGCGCGAATAAAATAACGGTGAAATAAGCCAGTTTTCCTTTAAAAGCGTAGCGGGTCATACTGTAGGCGGCGAAGCTGGCGAGCGCGAGCACGATCAGCACGGTGCCGCCGGTATTGATGACCGAGTTCCAGAAGTAAGTCGGAATTTCCGAGCTGCGAAAAACATTCGTATAGTGCTCAAGAGTGAAAATTTCCGGAATCAGCGTCGGCGGATCGCGAAAAATTTCGTTCGACGGCTTCAATGAGGTCGCTAGCAGCCAATATAAAGGAAATAAAATAACGATCATAATGGCGGCGATAATGACGACATTAATGGCGGTTTTCAATGGTTTAACGGCTTTCAAGATGCTCACTCCTTCACTGATTTCAGCATGGCACGCATATACGGCGAACAGATAATCCCGATAATGACGAGACTAATCAGCGCCATTGCCGAAGATTTGCCGAAGTCGAAAAATTCGAATGCCAGCCGATACGTATAGATCGGAAGGGTGGAGGTGGCGTCCATCGGACCGCCTTTGGTCGTAACCCAGATCAGGTCAAAGTAGTTCAGCGTCCAAATCGTCGTAATAACGCCCGTCGCTCCGATAATCGGCATCAGATGAGGCACTTTAATGTAGCGAACGATGCTGAACCAGCGAGCGCCGTCGATGCGGGCCGCTTCGAGCTGATCGTCCGGAATATCCTGCAAGGCGGCGAGCAGCATCAGGAACCAGAACGGGAACGCCTTCCATGTATTCACGAACACGAGCGTGCCGAGCGCTTTGTCCGGGCCTAGCCATGAAATATCTTTATCGATCAGATGCAGATAGCTTAAAATATCGTTCACGATACCCATATCCGATTGGAGCATCCAGCTCCACATCAAAGCGGTAACGACGCCTGGCAGTACCCAGGGCAGCAGCATGACGGAACGTAAAAGGCCCTTCGTTCTTCTCCGCTCGTCTACGTAAAGAGCGGCCAGCAAGCCCACCGCCATTTGCAGCACGACGCCGCATACCGTCCATATAATCGTTGTTAGCAATACCTTTTTGAAAATATCGTCGCTTATAACAGCGCTAAAATTGTCGAAGCCGATAAAAGGCTTGTCGGGTCTGCTCAATTGCCAGCGATGGAAGCTGACGTAAAAATTGTAGATGAGCGGATAGGCCAGCAGGCTGACGATAACGATCAGCGAGGGCAGCAGATAGAAGTATGGAATAAACTTGCGAATAAGCCGCTTGTCTGTCATATGCATGTCTCCTGAACTTCGGCTTTTGAAAAAGACAGGCCGCGCCGGAATGCGCTAGCGCGGCCTGCTTAAGCCGTTTACTTTTGTGCTGCGATTTCTTTAATTTTCGCTTCGAGATCACTTACAGCTTTATCGATTGGCTGTCCGCCGACTGTTACTTTCGTAACCGTGTCGTAGATAGCGGCATCAATTTCTTTGTAGTACAGCGTTTTCGGCTGCGATTGACGGGCATATTGGATTTGCTCTTTGAAAACAGCGTAAGTTGGGTCGGTTGCAAATCTCGAGGCAGGAAGCGCCGCGTTGTTGGCGGGTACGTCCGTCATCGTGCGGCCATTGAATTCGACCGATGTGAACAGTTGAGCCAGCTTCGCCGCTGCTTCTGGATGCTTCGATTTAGCCGAGACGGCGATGCCGAAGCCGCCGCCGAACGATCCGTATGGCGCGTTTGCGTCCATTTTCGGAACGAGTGACTGGCCGTAGAACGTTGCTTCCTTCAGGTCAGCGTTTTGATCGGTTACCCATGTGCCTGCAATGACCATGCCGATCTTTTGCTGCGCGAATAGCGTACTGACTTTGATATGATCCAGCGTCGCGTAGTCCGCTTGATAGGAAGGCTTCATATCAGCAAGCAGTTGCAAGTAGCCTTTAAATTCAGGCGTGTTCACGGTTGGAGTGATCGTGCCGTTGTCCACGGTAATGACGTTGCCAGTCGTAGCAGTGTACAGACTTTGCGCCGGGAACTCCTTCAAGCCGAGGTCGAGACCAAAGCCAGCCACTTTACCGCCCGTTTTTTCGGTAATTTGTGCAGCGTACTGTTGAAGCTCAGCCCAAGTGGTCGGCGGCTTTTCTGGATCGAGACCGGCTTGCTTGAATATTTCCTTGTTATACCAGAGGACGCGAGCGTCTGTCGTATAAGGCAGCGCCATGTGCTTGCCTTCCCAGCCGTACATAGACAGAATGCCAGGGAAGAAATCGTTGAAAGAGTCTTCGCCGAGCGTGGCGCCAAGATCAAGCAAATAACCGGAGTTGGCGAAGGTTGGGAAATCCGGATTGTTTACGATAAAGACGTCTGGAGCGTTGCCGCTGGCGAACATGACCTTGTATTTGGTTTCCCACGTTCCCCATGGATCACTTTGGAATTCGACTTCATAGCCTGGGTTTTCGCTTTCGAACTTGGCTTTTAGCTCACCGAGCGCGGTTGCGATGTTCGGATCAGTGACCCATTCGGAAAAACCGTAGTAAACGAGCTTTTCCTTTTTGCCGGAAGCAGGCTTTTCGGTAGCCGCGTTCGACGGATTGCCGGAAGCGTCGGACGGCTGATTGCTGCCGCCGTTGTTGCCGTTGCCGCAAGCGGCAAGCGCTGTCATTGCGATGGAAAGTAATAAAATCATACCAGCTTTTCTAACTTGCTTTTGCACTGCGTTACCCCCTCAATGGTAATAAAATATTGAAGGCTGCGCCCCGAGCTAGATTGAGCGACAGCGCTTACAACCGGAACCAAAAGAGTGTCGGAGCACTCGCTGCACGGCTGGTTGATGTTTTGCTCCGACTCTTCTGTATCATTTGTGTGATACAGATTAGATTATTCTGTGTTATTTTACAGCCTAATCATAAAACTGATTATCTTCTGTGTCAATAATGATTTAAATATATTAATTAGATTGATACAGATGACACAGAAAAAGAGACCGAATTGATTCGGTCTCTTTCCATTTTTCGCGGGCAAACGCGGTTTATTTGTTTATAGAGAAGGGGGAGTAACGCAACGTTATACGACTGTTTGAGCTGCCGCTTTTCCGATTGAGCTGCCGTAATTAAGCTCGCCTTTGCATATTTGTCCGAGCACGGACAGATGCTCTTTGCCTTCGAGCAAATTCATCAATTGCAGGGCGGCCGTTCTGCCCATATCGTAGAAAGGTTGATTAATGCCGGTAACGTCGAGCTTCAGCTTAATGTTGAGGTTCACTGCGTCATAAGTGACGAACGACACGTCCTCCGGGACGGACAGATTCAGCTTGTCCAGCGCAGAGATCGTTGCTTCGGCAATCAGGTCGTTTGCAGAAAAAATGGCCGTGCAGCCCCTCTCCTCGATAACCGCCGCCAATCGGTCGCTGTACGCCTCCAATTCATCGGTGAAATCCTCAAACTCGGTTGGCAGCAGCACGTCCTGCTCGGGGGCAAAGTCGACGCCGGAGTCGATAAAAGCTTGCTTAACGCCGAGCAAACGTTCGTTGAACGTGCTTAGATCGGAGTTACGGAGGAACAGAATACGGCGATGCCCTTTGTCGATCAGCATTTTCGTCAGTTTGTAGGCCCCGGCTGCGTTATCGCTGGTTACGAAAGGAACGTCGTTGTTATACATGTAACGATCCAGAAAAATGACTTTGATGCCATTGCTTCGAAGCAGCTCGTAAAGTCGCTGATTCCGCTCCTCATGGTTATGGTCGTGAATCGGGCTGAGGATAACCCCGTCCACACGCTTGGCGACCGCCCCTTTTATAAGAGATTCAAGCTTGTCCAAGCTGCGGTCGTCGCTGTAGCTAAGCAAATGATAGCCTCGCAGTTGGAGCACGTCCTGGATGCCGCGCAGCGCCGACGACCAGAGCGGGTTGTCGATGCCGACGACGGAAGCGGCGACGAGTCCCGAACGGTTTTGTCCAAGCGGGAAGGACACGCCGTTCTCGATGAACGTGCCGCGCCGTTTGTCGCGGCGGAGCAGTCCTTCGGCGCACAGCTCCTTAATCGCTTTTTCGACCGTATTGACGCTCGATTTATACGATTCGGCGAAGTCCCGGCTGGAAGGCAGACGCGTATCGCCGAGCCATTCGCCTTCCAGCACCCGTTTTTTTATATCCTCTTTGATTCGGAAATATGGATAAGTTGACATGGATTTCCTTTCTTCAAAAACCGAATTTATAATAACTTTTGATTTATTGTATCAACTGTATCAACCAAAAAGCAATAATAATTGAAAAAGTCCGTTAAAGTTGCAGCATCCGTTCAGCTTGAACAGCCGTTAATCTAAGGCATCGAATAAAGATGAAATACAAAATTGAATCATTTCAATATTTACCCATTTTTCAAGCTGTGGAATAATAGAAGTATCGATAGGTTCGTTTTAGGGGAAAGCAAAGTATGAAGCAGCCGAGTGAGCGGAACGCTTTTATGACGACGAACGCGGCAAGAAGGAGGACAAATTTGAATAAGAAAAGAAGGGTAATCCTCTTCGCAGTTATTTTCATACTCATTACACTATTCGCTACCCGGCCTACCGAGGCGAATTATGAAAGCTGGCTTGCGAAGAAACATGGAATCGAGTGCGTTTATTCTCCGACAGACGGCAGAGTTTGCTCGAAAGAGGACGAAGCTCTCGATTGGAGGAGCAGAGCGATGACACATGCCTTTTTTCATACAGCGGTTCGCGACAGATACTCTACGGAGTCAGGGCACGAAATCGAGATTAAAGCGGTCGGCTTTTTGAAGCTCGTATTTGATCGCACTGAATCGCAGGCAATATAACCACGAAACTGGAGAAGGATCGCTGCATGCACGTTTCTTTATTAAGATGGGAAAGCGATCCCGAGCCGTTAAGTTACGCAACGCTGGAAGGAGATGTTTTCATTGAAACTGGTCATTATATTCGGACCGCAAGCGGTCGGCAAAATGACGGTCGGTCAGGAATTGGAGAAGCAAACGGGCTTAAAGCTGTTCCATAATCATATGACGATTGAACTGGTTTCCCCCTTTTTCAATTATGGCTCGCCCGAGGGTCAGCGACTTGTGGGTCTGTTCAGGCAGGAGCTGTTCGAAGCGTTTGCAGCAAGCGATCAGGAAGGAATGATTTTTACTTATGTTTGGGCATTCGATTTGGAGAGCGACTGGAATTATATCGACGGCCTGATCGAACTGTTCGAGTCCCATGAGGCGGAGGTTTATTTGGTCGAGCTGGAAGCGGGGCTGGAGGAGCGGCTGAAACGGAATAAAACGCCGCATCGTTTGCTTCACAAGCCGACGAAACGCGACATCGATCGTTCTGAGCGGAACTTGATCTCCACTATGGATAACCATCGGCTCAATTCCTATGAGGGAGAAATCGACCGAGACCATTATTTGCGCATTAATAATATGAATTTGAGCCCGGAAGAAACGGCTCTAAGAATCAAAACACATTTTCAGCTATAACGAAAAAGTGGTGTAGGAGCGCAGTCATCGTGCACATCGTGCTCATCGTGTTGCGCTTGACCGCCGAAGTGTGACCGAGCACCGCGTGTCGCGATGGCACCGCGCTCCGGGAGGCGTGGTCTTGACGTATGACTCCTGTGGCGCCATAACGCACGCTGGGGCTTTTTGTAAAATGGGAGGCTGAGTGATTGAATCGATCATTTTCGCTGGACAGTGTGACATTTGAGTTGAAGGAAGAAGCGGATTTTCATTGGTTGAAGGAGCTGGGACGCGTTATTGCGGTGTTCGATCAGCAGGATTCAGGCAATATTAGCTTTGGCGTTGAAAAGGGTGGAGTAAAACGATTCGTGAAATACGCCGGAGCGAGAACCGTCCATTATGACGGCGAGCCGGAAGCGGCGGTAGAGCGGCTGCGCAACGCCATGCCCGTCTATGAAGAACTCAAGCATCCATGTTTGATTGAACTGCTGGATCACTTTCCTGTGAACGGTGGCGGCTATACTGCCGTCTTCGAATGGTTCGAGGGCGAAAACTTGCATCCGCACTGGGTTTACCCGCCTCCAGCCAAATATACCGATCCGAACTCTCCTTTTTATAAATATAAAAATCTGCCTGTGGAGCAGCGGCTGGCTTCGCTCGACTCGATTTTTCGCTTCCATGCGTTTGTCGAGAAACAAGGCTTCGCGGCGGTTGATTTCTACGACGGCAGCCTTTTATACGATTTCAACCGGAATGAGACGAAAATTTGCGATATCGATTATTATTGCAAATTGCCTTTTACGAACGAGATGGGACGCATGTGGGGTTCTTCCCGGTTCATGGCTCCGGAGGAGTTTGAGCTGGGTGCCATTATCGACAGCCGGACGAATGTTTTCCGCATGGGAGCGATTGCTTTTGGGCTGTTAGGCGGGGAGTTGGACCGTTCTGCGGAGAAGTGGGACGCGGGTGAGCGGCAGCGTTCCGTTGCTAGAAGGGCAGTAGAGGGGCGCAAGCAGCTGAGGTTTTCGTCTGTGGAGGCCTTTTATGATGCGTGGCTTTCCGCTCTAGCAGAGGATTGAAGGATTTGGCGCAGCGACAAAAGTGATAGGCACAAGTCACATGAAAGCGGAGGAGAAAAATGCACAATATAATACCTGTAGATGACAGCGTTATGGGCGAGTTTGTAGCGATGGCGCTTGAGCTGTGGTCCGACAACGATGAGAAGACATTTACTGCCGAAATGGCGGATACGCTGGCTGATCCCGAGCATCATGCAGCTTTTTTATACGCCGTTGACGGCCATTATATCGCTTTCGTGCTGCTGTCTATTCGAAGCGATTACGTGGAAGGATCGGATTCGAGCCCGGTCGGTTATGTCGAAGGCATTTATGTCAAACCGCCTCACCGGTTGAAGGGAATCTCGAAGGAGCTTGTTCGTCGGGGAGAACGCTGGACGAAGGAAAAGGGCTGTGTGCAAATGGGCTCGGACATTGAACAGGGCAACGACGCTAGCTACCAATTCCATCTCAAAGCCGGGTTCAAAGAAGCGAATCGGATCAGTTGTTTTATTAAAACGATAGAGTAACTGCAAGGTGCATGTGCTCGTGACAAGGATGGCAAGCGACAGCGGAAGCTGCGATTTGCGATACATCCTGGAACATGGCGTCTTCAGTGCCGTAACGCGTGCCACAGCGGGAGGATTGAAAGGGATATGGATACTAAAAAAATGGCGGCCGAAAGAGCCGTCGACGAAATTGCAGACGGTATGATCGTCGGATTGGGAACCGGATCAACCGCCTATTGGGCCATTCAGAAAATCGGAGAGCGAGTGAAGGAAGGGCTGCGCATACAAGCGGTAGCCACTTCAATCCGGTCGGAGCAGCAGGCTCGAGAGCTAGGCATTCCGTTCATCGCCTTTGGGGATGTGAAGGAAATCGATGTGACGATTGACGGTGCAGATGAGCTGGACCGTCAGTTGCGTCTTATAAAAGGCGGCGGCGGGGCGCTGCTGCGAGAGAAAATCGTTGCCGCCGCCAGCCGGAAGCTGATCGTCGTCGCCGACTCGGGCAAGCTGGTGGACAAGCTCGGCGGCTATCCGCTACCGATCGAAATCGTTCCATTCGCGCATGAATGGACGATGAATAGGCTGCAGCGGCTTGGTTGTCTGCCAGCGCTGCGGAGGCGGGAAAACGGTGAGTTTTACTTGACCGACAATGGCAACTATATCGCGGACTGTGCGTTCGGACGAATAGACGATCCAGCTCAACTTCATGACGCGATCAATCGGATTGTCGGCGTCGTCGATAACGGCTTGTTTATCGGCATGGCGAGCGTAGCATTCATCGGATATCCCGACGGTACCGTGCAGCGTCTGCTGCCGGGCAGCATGGAATGATTGAGTGTACCCGAAGGGTGTAGCGTATGCAAATGCATAGCATAGCAACAAAAGTCGCCAAAGTAGGAAAGTAGCAAGTAGTAAAAATACGAAAAGCGGTAAATTGGAAAAAGCAGCACTTCCAGTTAAAGGCCGCACCAGCGGCACCAGCCGCAATATACGCACCAACCGCAGTATACGCACCAACCGCAATATACGCATCAACAGCAATATACGCACCAGCCGCAATAGCCGCATCAACCGCAAAATTGGCTTAAAGTAACTGCACTCAAATCTAGTATGGGCGAAACTGCAAATCCGTTCTCGAATGGTTGCTTACGCTCGCACTCCGCGAAATAACTGCCAAATCGCAGTTATTTTTCGATATTAGGAGGTTACAAGGGAAATAACTGCGAAACTGCAGTTATTTCCTATCCTGAACGGCATTTTAGCTCATATCGCTCCGAATAACTGCCATATGGCAGTTATTTTTCATTTCGGGGCCGATGCAGTGAAAAATAAATGCGATTCCGCAGTTATTTTATGATTTTAGCCACTTGTACTGACTTATCGCGTAGAAAACGCCAATGAGCAAGTGTCTCCTCCGATAAGTGCGGGGGCATAGGCAAATTTGCTTCGCCGCACTAGTATTGAGGTCATGCTAGATCATTAGCAACGTATGGAGGCCGGCGCGCGGTGTTCCACAGAACGACGGAGATTGGTTTTACACATGCATAACCTCTTGCAACCTTTTGAACGGGCCGTCTCGTCTGAATAGTTGGAGCGTGATGAGACGATGATGATAAAATGGGTGTTATATGGGGTTGCACTGCTGCTTATCGCCGGATTAGGAGCGACACCGACTAAGGCGTTCGCGTTGTCTTGCGCTGTGCAAGATGATATCGGCAAATCGTATGAGGCTTACGACGGCATCATCTTAGGGCGGGTAGAAGAAGTGACGCAAAAGAACGACCACAACGAGGTGCGAGCGACGGTCAAAGAAAATTATAAAGGCGTCGCAGGCGAGCAAGTAACATTTGACGAAGATGCCACTTGGGGTTCGCTTTGGGGCCCGAGTGAATCTGGCGAGGAGTATTTGTTTTTCTTGAAAGAGAAGGATGGCAAGTGGGAGAACCCACTTTGTTCTCCGACCGCTAAAGCTGCGGATGCGAGCGAATCAAAGGCATGGCTGGCTAAAAAAGCGGGACTGCCAGATTCCTCGACTGCGCAGGGGCAGCAAAAAGGAGATGCTTCTTCAGATGGGACTGCTGTGGCGACAGGTGGAGAGACGGGAGTCGGCAGCAACAGTCCAGTATTAATCCTAAGCTCGAAGGAGAAAGAGGCTGCGGATCGTTCTGGCCAAACGGCCGGCGAACGGTCTGCCGCTGCCGGAAATGAGACGTTGTCCGCATGGCCGGTACTCATTGTGATGATTGTTATTATGGTCGTTGCGGCTTCCGCTGTAGCGATTGGAATACGTAAAGCAAGAAAGAACGGCGAATAAGCATAAAAGCCGCTCCCGGCAAGCCCGGAGAGCGGCTTTTTGCCATACTGGGGAAGTAATCCAGGCTAACTCGGCCCAACTGAGACACGAATGGCCCAGCCGAGACACGAATGGCCCAGCCGAGACACCGTCGGCCCAGCCGAGACACGAATGGCCCAGCCGAGACACCGTCGGCCCAGCCGAGACACGAATGGCCCAGCCGAGACACCGTCGGCCCAGCCGAGACACCGTCGGCCCAGCCGAGACACCGTCGGCCCAGCCGAGACACCGTCGGCCCAGCCGAGACAC
>NZ_JBHVSK010000011.1:0-188690 GCF_042885235.1 Paenibacillus sp. NPDC058071 | reverse complement strand
GCCCAGCCGAGACACCGTCGGCCCAGCCGAGACACCGTCGGCCCAGCCGAGACACCGTCGGCCCAGCCGAGACACCGTCGGCCCAGCCGAGACACGGCTGGCCCAGCCGAGACACGGCTGGCCCAGCCGAGATACGGACGGCCCAGTCGAGATACGGACGGCCCAGTCGAGACACGAATGGCCCAGTCGAGACACGGACGGCCCAGCCGAGACACGGCTGGCCCAGTCGAGACACGGACGGCCCAGCTGAGACACGGACGGCCCAGCCGAGACACCGTCGGCCCAGCCGAGACACGGACGGCCCAGCCGAGACACCGTCGGCCCAGCCGACACGGACGGCTCAGCCGTACACCGCGTGCCCATCCCACCGCGTTGCACGAACGCTGAGCAAACCTGCAGCCCAAATCACTCTCGCGCTAGACATCTAATGAAAACGCTTTTATACTAATGTTGCAAAACGACATCACTTGTTTTAATAGAACATAACTGGAAGCGTAATCTGTTATCCGACTTTAGAAGAACTTGATTTAAAAGGAGGAGCGGGAATGATGCTGAAACGCAGTGAGGCGAACGCCGCGCGGGAACGGGCGGCCGCGATGTTGAGGGAAGCGGGCGTCGTTTTATCCGAAACGGAAGCGGCTAATATCGAGGTGGCTTCTTTTGGGTTGGGTGATTTATCGACCGAAGGACTGCAGCTTGTCACTTATGTAAATAACGAGCGATATTGTGCAAAGGAGCTCGTTCTGTTTCCGGTACAAACATGCCCGGAGCACCGGCATCCACCGGTTGGCGAAGATCCGGGCAAGCGGGAAACGTTTCGCTGCCGCGCGGGTAAAGTGTATCTGTACGTGGACGGGCAAGCGGACGAAAACGTTGGCGCCGCGAAAATCGTAGACTCCATCTTTGCCATCATACCGCCCGCTAGCCTGTCCTACTATACCGTCTTTCGAGAGATTGTGCTGCTGCCGGGCGAACAGTATACGATCGAACCGGACACGCTGCATTGGTTTCAGGCGGGAAGCGAAGGTGCGATTGTTTCGGAGTTTTCCAGCACGAGCAGGGACGAATTCGACCTGTTTACCGATCCGCGAATTGAGCGAGTTCCCGTTATCGATGAGAACTGACACAATTGGCGGAGTCGGCTATGCTTCCTCTTCGGGCGGTCCGAGGCTCACTTTTTGCAGCAGTGAAATAAGCTGAGACTCCTCTTCGTCTGTCAGTCGGCAGGATAGTACTTCATTGGACTGGTTCATAATTTTCAAAAGTGTCGGATCGAAAGCTTTCGCTTTCTCCGTCGGAAACAGCAACTGGGAGCGCCCATCATTCGGATCGGGCTCCCGCGTCAAATATCCGGCCTGCTCCAATTGCTTGATGGAGCGGGCCGTTGTCGCTTTATCGAATTTAAGCATTTGCGTGAGCTGCTCCTGTGTAATGCCCGGGCGGGACAAAATGGTTAGAAGAAAGCTGTGCTGGCCGCCGCTTCCAATATTGTAGGGAGCCAATTCCTTGGATAAGCGTTTCATGTTTTGCCGATGAATATAAGAGATCAGCTTGCCGAGCGGTTCTCTGTTTTTTTTCAATTTCAACAACCACCTTTTCGGCCCGGCATAAGAGCGCACGGTACTTCGGCTTGAGCCGGAGTGTCGTTCGTTCAGTCATTTTTAGTTTACTGTAAATTGGTTGCGCACGCAACTAAGTTGATGTACACTGAATATAAATTTAGTTGCAAACGCAACTAGATAGGACAAAATGGCAGGAGGATCATATGAGCTCGGAAACTTCATTTCGGACTTATCAGGAGGATGACGCCATTCAAAAGAAACGGTGGCTCATCCTTATTGTTCTTAATATTTTTACATTTATGGCTACACTCGACGGAAGCATTGTCAATATTGCATTGCCGGTGCTGTCAAAGGAGTTGGGCGTACCGGTTACGCAAATTCAATGGGTGACGACCAGCTATTTGATGGCTATATGCGCTGCGATCTTGCTATTCGGAAAGCTTGGCGACATGGTGGGCAAGATTAAAATTTTTAAAATCGGCACCGTCGTTTTCATTATCGGCTCGCTGTTGTGCGGGCTATTTAGCTCCTCGCTGCCGTATCTGATTGCATTCCGCGTCATTCAGGCGTTAGGCGCATCGATGACGATGGCTAACAGCCAGGGTATCGTCACCGACATTTTTCCTGCAAGGGAGCGGGGTAAAGCAATCGGGCTGGTCGGCACCTTCGTATCGCTGGGCAGCATTGCCGGACCGAGCATTGGAGGAATCATCCTCTCGACGCTGGGCTGGCAGTATATTTTTTGGGTGAACGTTCCGATAGGCATCCTTGCCATTATACTCGGCTGGAAAGTGCTGCCGAAGGACCTCGTTCGCATGAAGGGCAAGGTAGACGCTCCGGGCGCCGCTTTATTTGCGTTTTTCATCGTCACCCTGTTTGCCGGGCTGCTGATCGGACAACAAGCGGGGTACGGAAACGGCTGGATCATCGCATCCCTGGCCGCAGCATTGGCGGCGCTTGTCGGTTTTCTGCTTGTGGAACGGAAAAGCATGGAGCCGCTCATTCAGCTGTCGCTGTTTAAAAACCCGCTTTTTTCATTAAGTATTGTTTGCGCGTTTTTGTTCTTCACAGCCAACTTTAGCTTCAACATTATCGCGCCGTTTTACGCGCAAAACCTGCTGAATTTGACGCCGTTTCAGTCGGGCTTTCTGCTGATGCTATTTCCAATCTGCATGGTCGTTGTAGCTCCGCTAAGCGGCGCTTTATCCGATAAAATCGGCACCGAGTCGCTTACTTTTGCGGGACTGATCGTTATGGTCGTGTCGCAGTTCGGACTTAGTCTGCTGCATGAGGGGAGCGGGGTCATGCTGGCGGGCGTCTGGATTGCGCTGCTCGGTATCGGCAGCGGCTTGTTCTCGGCGCCGAACAATTCCCTCATCATGTCGCAAGTGCCGCGTACGCAGCTGGGCTCGGCCGGCAGTATCAGTTCGCTTATTCGCAACGTCGGCATGGTATTCGGCATTACAATAGCTACTACGATTCTGTTCCAAGTGATGAGCGTAAAAGCGGGCCACCGGGTTACGAATCTTATTCCGGACCGTCCGGATTTGTTCTTGTCCGGCATGCACGCTGTATTTACAACCTCGGCCTGCTTGTGCCTTGCGGCGGCATTGTTGACCGGTTATCGGATGTACCAATCGCGGGCTGCCAAACGAGCAGCGTCCGAAGCGTAATGGAATGCCTGAAATTTGACAGCCTCAGTCGACTCTTGTCTCCGGTATTGATATGATCGTTATAGAGACTCCTTGAATAAGACTGGAGGAGCTTTGCAATATCGAGAAGGAGGCATTTTTACGGATGGCTGAACCGTTAAAGGATATGTATCATGAATCGTTTCTGCGCGACTTTGGCGCAAAGGTGAAAGGCGCTTATTCGGCGTTTGACGATAAGGGGTTTGTCGCCGCTGTTGTGAGCGATAGCTGGGAAGAATTGAAGCTGAAGGAGCGGATTCGAAAAATAGCGGAAACGCTTGGCCGCTTCTTGCCTCCCCAATATGAGGATGCGCTGGCCGTGCTCTATGCTATTGACGAGAGCTGCATCGGCTTTCCATATTTGTTTTTTCCCGATTTCGTTGAAGTTTACGGACAAGAGGAGTCGAATTGGGATCGGTCGATGGAGGCGTTGGAGCGTTTCACCTCCAAGTCGTCGGCCGAATTCGCGGTCCGTCCGTTCTTGCTGCGGGACCCCGAGCGGATGATGCGAAAAATGGAACTCTGGTCGCGACATGAGAACGAGCATGTTAGAAGGCTGGCGAGCGAGGGCTGCCGTCCGCGTCTGCCTTGGGGACAATCGCTGCCAATGTTCAAAAGAGACCCGGCACCGATTATTCCGGTGCTGGAAACGCTCAAAGCCGATCCGTCGCTGTATGTCCGCAAAAGCGTTGCCAATAACTTAAACGATGTTGCCAAGGACCATCCGCAGATTGTGCTCGATATCGTTCGCCAATGGATTGGTCAACGGGCGGAAACCGATTGGATCGTCCGGCATGGCTGCCGCAACTTGATCCGTCAAGCGGTACCCGAGGCGCTGGAGTTGTTCGGCTATGCTGGTACGGCGGAAGGCAGCGGTCAGTCATTATTCGCGTCAGCGTCGATTCAAGCTGCGCCGGATGCGCTGCGAATCGGTGAGAGCTGCGAACTGGCTTATGAACTTGTTATAAAAGCGAGCGACGAGCCGGTTCGCATCCGTATTGAATACGGGGTCGATTTCGTTAAAGCGAATGGCAAGACATCGCGAAAGCTGTTTTTGCTGTCGGATAAAACCGTCGCTGGCGGCTCGCGTCTTGCGAGTGTACGCACCCATCGTTTTGCGGACCTGTCTACACGCCGGCATTATCCGGGCGAGCACCGGATCGTACTTACCGTGAACGGTGTTGAAGCCGCTCATACCATCGTTCAACTGGAGCAGGCGCAGGCTAATGAAGCTCAGTAGCTCAGCGCAAGCAATTAATGCCATTATCTAACCTTACTTTAAGCCGGAAGGGGAATCATAAAATGACTGAAGTTGAACGGGAAAGCGAGAGCGTAAGCGTTGGTCATACGCAATACGCTGTTATTTTCTCCAGTCAAAGAACGGAAGGCGACAACGGATATGCGGCGATGGCGGACGCCATGGAGGAGCTGGCTAAACGGCAGCCCGGATTTATTGGCATAGAAAGCGTGAGAAACGAAGCCGGTTCAGGCATCACCGTCTCCTACTGGGAGAGCCTCGAGGCCATCCGACAATGGAGAGAGAACGAGCGTCATCTCATTGCACAGCAGAAGGGGAAGAGCGATTGGTACAAGCATTACTCCGTTAAAATCTGCAAAGTGGAGCGCGAATATAGCTCCAATTGATACGTGTGGTTGACACGTGTTGACGCTCGCACCGCCCCATCGAGCGCTTGGAGCTGCGCGCGTTGCAGAAAGCGGATGCCGCTTTTATTCATGCGGCCCCAGAAAGAAAGCCTCGCAGATTCTTCCAATTGCATAAAGGCGCAGCCGCCCAGAGCCTGTTGGAAGGAATAAGCATGAAAAATCATATATAATTTTTCTGAAATCAGCATTTTGGACGAATATAGTTGAAAAATCATATATAATCGACGATTTTTCGCAATTCCGGCAAAATATATATGAAAAATCATATATAATTGACGAATTGGCCTGGATCATGAAAAATGTATATGAAAATTCATATATATTAGACGGACTCAAACTTCAAATCAGTGCTTTGGAACAATCTCAAGAAGGCGGCGAAAATGCTGCCTTCTTTTTTCTATCCAAACTAAAAAATCAATGCTTAACAGTAAGGAGAGGGCGGCGAAGGGGCAGAGGGATTCTGGAGAAACGGTAGTGGTCGCTTTTAAAGCAAGATTCCTCCCTCTAACCTCAATAAAATAAAGGAATCAGGCTTTAATGGCGATCGGAAGAACCCTCTGCCCCGCAGCGCTTTCCCTCACTTTAAGTCAAGCGCTGATTTCGGTAGATTTTCAGTCTTTATCTGTACATTTTCTCGATTTCCTCAACCTCATTTTCATCCCTCGAGCCATCGAGCTAACCCTATTTCAATCCGCATAAATTTTGGCCTTATGGTTATTTCACTGGTATCGGTTATAATGTACATTACTTTATTTGCGTATCATGATGCAGCGCAAATACAGGTTCACGCATTCAGCATCTTTGGCCGCCTTCGGACGGCGAAGAGGGAGGGTCGACAATGACGCAACATGATTATTGCAAACTATTGATTGTAGACGACGAGGTGCTGATCCGCCAAGGGATCAAGCATTTTATCCATTGGGAGCAAGAGGGCTTTCAAATTGTTGGGGAGGCCGCGAACGGCAAGGAAGCTCTTGAGCAAATTGCCAAGCTAAGGCCCCATATCGTGCTTACGGATATCGTAATGCCTGTGATGGACGGAGAAGAGCTAGGAAGGCAAATTAGACAGCACTACCCGGAAATTGAAGTGATCGTGTTAAGCAGCTTTGGCGAGTTCGATTACGTAAGGTCGAGCTTTCAAAGCGGCGCACGCGACTATATATTGAAACCTAAACTTGATATGAACCATTTACTTGAGGTGCTCAAGCAAACGGCCGACCATATACCGTCATTGCGTCGAAAGGAAGGTAACGGTGCCCGCAGCCTGTCGCTGGATAATTTATTCGAACGGCTCTTAACCGGCTTTGAAGCGGAGATCGAAGGGGAAGAGCTGAAGAAGGCATTTCCGTTCCGCTGCTATTGCCTGATAGGAGCGAGTCTGGCCAACTTAGAGGGCTGGGACAAGGTGGACGCCCCTCGATTGAAGCAGCGCATAACCGAACAGCTGAAGGAAAAAATGAAGACACATGATATCGTGGTCCAATTACTGCCGTCGGAAAGCGACCGGTTCATCGTACTGTTGAATCTTGAGCCTTCAGGGCTGGCCTCCTTGCCGCACTGGTCGAGGGAGCTGACGGTCTTGTTGGCGGAGATTGCCGACGATATCGCTGTCGTGGCGGGAGAGCCTTTTACGGGCTTGCTTAAGGAGTGTCGTTCTCGACGGGACGAGCTGATTCAGCTGATGCAGTATACCTTTTTCTTGCCGGGCAAAAGGGTCATTCTTTATAACGAGCTGCCGGAGCCGACGGAAGCCCCGGGCCCATTTCATTTGAATGAATTTACCGAGGCATTCAAGCGTGGGCGCTTCGATACCGCTTTTAACGGTTTGCAGCAGCATATTCAAGCGCTGGCGGCTGATTACCGGATGGATGTATTCGATTACAAATCGTTTTTAAACAACTTGATTTTCAACATTGTCGTACTGCTTTCCAATATGGATTTTGAGACGAAAGAGCTGGACAGCAAGAAGTACAACTACTTCCGGTCAATCGAGGAGAGCCGTTATGCAATCGATGCCATTGCCACTATGGATGAATTTATTGGGGAAGCGCGCAGCGCGGTGGCCGCTAAAAGCGCTCATGCGGGCAATGCGAATATGCAGAGGCTGCTGGATTATATCGACGAGCACTATGCCGATCCTCTGACGCTGACTGAGGTGGCGAAGCATTTTCATTTTAACCCTTCGTACTTGTCGAGCTACTTCTCCTCTCATAACAAAGAGGGGTTTATCGAATATTTGCAGCGTGTTCGAACAGATAAGGCGTCCAAGCTGCTGCGGGAAGGGGAGGCGACAATTTCCGAAATTGGCGGCAGAGTGGGCTATTCCGACCATAGTTACTTCTGCAAAGTGTTCAAAAAGCATACCGGGCTGTCGCCAAGCCGATACCGCCAACAATATTTGGGGAATGAAAAGAAATGAAGAGGAGGCGGGATCAACTGTTCGACCGGTTTAAATACAACGGGCTGTTCGTTAAAGTTTTTCTGATTATGGTGGCCAGTATTATCGCGGTATCCGTTACCTCGACGTGGTCGACCATTCGCGTGTCGGAGCGTGTATTCATGGAGACGTTCAGCCTAACTAACTCAAAAATAATGGATCAAATTAAAAAAAATATGGAATCGTTTCATTACTCGCTCGTACTCGCTTCCAATAGTGTCATACAAAGCGCTACTATGCGCAGCTTCTTGACGCAAAGCGACGAGACCTCAAGTGCTACGAACCAATCGTACTATCGCATGGGGCAGCAAATGAAGCGGATCAGTTCAACCATAAGCGCTTACGAGGCCGGCATCACCGTTACCGGCGTTAATGAGCGGAGATTTTCGACCGATCGCTCCTACTGGCAGCTTTCCTACGAGGAGCTGAAAAAACATCCGATTACAATCAAGTCGTTAGAGGAGCCTTATCGGCTGCACTACGATTATGACAAATCGGGCTTTTATGGAACCAGCGATCTGCCGGTCATCATTGCTTCAAAAGCGCTTATGGATCGGACAAGCAATATAGTTTACGGCATGATATATTTTGCGATGCCGGAGTTGACGTTTCGAAATTTTTACGACAGCAATACCAGCTTGGGGAATGATATTGCGATTATCAACAACGACGGCATTATCATTTCCTCTAACCGCGAGGAGTGGATTGGACGGCCTTCGCCGGAATTGCGCCAGATTGCACAAGATATCGAGCAGGAGCAGCTTAGCTATAAAAACGAGCGCATATTCGGCAAGGATCAAATTATCGTCTCCGATTATATGGATTCTTTCGGTTTATATATGGTCAATCTGATCGATAAAGACCAAGCGATTGGGCAATTGACCGATACGAAGGTCACTACATTCACTGTTGCGGTTATTATCTTGGTCGCGGTCATTATCGTTTTTCTAATTTCAAGAAGGATGACGAAATCGTTGACCCGGCTGGTCAAACAAATATCAACCATTTCCAAATACGATTTCCGCCGCCATGTTACCGTAAGCGGAAGCTACGAGACGAAACAGCTTGGCGAAGCATTCAATGAAATGATTGATGAGTTAAACGAATATGTGGGCATGCTAATCCAGACGGAGAAAAAGCGACGCAATGCCGAGCTAGAGGCGCTGCAGCAGCAGATCAATCCGCATTTCCTGTACAATACGCTCGCTTCGATCAAATTCATGGTGCAGCAAGGAGAGAAAGAAAAAGCAGCAGAGACGATCAATGCGCTAATCTCGCTGCTGCAAAGCGCGATCGGAAACGTCAGCGAGACGATTACCATTGCAGAAGAGCTGGAAAATATGAAGAGCTACGTCTTCATCAACCACATTCGTTACGGCGATCGTATCAAAGTCAGCTATTTTGTCGCGCCAGATTGTCTGGATTTCCGGGTGCCAAAGCTGATCATTCAACCGTTCATCGAGAATGCCTTTTTTCACGCGTTCAATAGGAAGAGCGAAGGACTGATCTACATTATGGCGGCGCGCGAAGGAGATATGTTCGTCTTTGAAATCGTCGACAACGGCGACGGCATGGTAATGGAGCCGGGCAAACTGCTTCCGAAGTCGCATACGAAGCGTCAATTGTTCAGCGGAATAGGAGTTAAGAACGTAAATGAGCGAATCAAGCTGCTGTACGGCGAGGCCTATGGCGTAACGATTGAAAGCGAGCTCGGAAAGGGGACGAAGGTAAAAATTAAAATTCCTTTGCTGTGCGGCTAAAAATAATACAACTTTCTAAAAATAAAACCATACATGTAAAGCGCTTTCAGACAACTCATAAGATATGAACCATTCGTTGCAAAGATTGTTCTAACGAGGCGGTCATTGTGGATGCTAAGATGAATGATGTAAGTAAGGAAACGCTTACAGCAAACATACACAGATTTGGAGGTCTTGCAGTTGAAAAAACTTTTAGCATTGATTTTGGTCAGCGTCGTGCTTCTGACCGCATGCTCTTCCGGCGGCGACAATAAGTCGGGCAATGGCGGAGAACCAAGCGCAACGAACAAAATTACGGTGTGGACATGGGATCCGAATTTTAATATCAAAGCGATGAACATCGCTATCGACAGCTACAAATCGGTGAATCCGGATTTGAAAGTGGACATCATCGAGAACGCACAAAACGATATCGTGCAAAAGCTGAACACAGGCATGAGCTCCGGTACGACGAAAGGTCTGCCGAATATCGTACTGATCGAAGACTACCGCGCACAAAGCTTCCTGCAAGCTTACCCGGATATGTTCTATGATCTGAGCGACAAATTCAAAGCGGAAGATTTCGCTGAGTACAAGCTTGGACCAACGAGCTTAGACGGCAAGCACTACGGCATTCCGTTCGACTCCGGCGCTGCTGGTATCTACGTAAGAACGGACTATCTGGAGCAAGCAGGCTACACGCTCGACGACTTGCAGAACATCACTTGGGAGCAATACATCGAAATCGGCAAAAAGGTAAAAGAGAAAACGGGCAAAGCATGGGTTTCTCTTGACCCAACCGATCTTGGTCTTATCCGCATGATGGTTCAATCGGCAGGCTCGTGGTACTTGAAGGATGATGGCAAAACAGCTAATATTGCCGGCAACGATGCAATGAGAGAAGCTTTCATGGTTTACAAATCGATCATGGATGCCAACTTCGTTAAAGTCCATTCCGACTGGAGCTCGCTCGTAGCGAACTACAACAGCGGCGACGTTGCTGCTATTACAACAGGCAACTGGTTCACGCCATCGATCATGCAAGAGACTTCGCAATCCGGCAAATGGGGTATTGCACCAATGCCAAGACTGTCCGGCCAAGCGAAATCGGTTAACGCATCCAGCATCGGCGGCAGCTCGTGGTACGTGCTGAACGTGCCTGGCAAAGAAGCAGCAGCTGAATTCCTGGCAAAAACATTTGGTTCTGATGCCGACCTGTATCAAAAATTTGTTACAGAAGTAGGCGCAATCGGATCGTACAAGCCGGCAGCGGAAGGCGAAGCTTACAAAGCAGGCAGCGAATTCTTCGGCGGACAACACATCGTATCCGACTTTGCGAAATGGACTGCTGAGGTTCCAAAAATCAACTACGGCATGCACACTTACGCAATCGAGGATATTCTGGTTGTCGAAATGCAAAACTTCTTGAACGGCAAAGCGCTTGATCAAGTATTGGCGGACGCACAGAAACAAGCGGACGCACAAACGAAATAAACCATATAGAGAAAAACATGCTTGTTCAATAGAAGACGGCCTTGGACATCCGCTCGCCCCCTTAAAGTGACGGCGGAAGGAATGGACAAGGTCGTCATTATTCACAGGCCATACGGATAGAGAGCAACAACGGAAAGTGGAGGAGGCCGGAACCGGCATGAACTTGAAAGCGAAAACGAATGCAATCAGCTGGTCATTTATTGCGTTAGCGATAGTTATGATTTGCGTCTTTTATTTTTACCCGATGATACAGGCACTTGTTATGTCTTTTCAATCGGGCACAGGAACGAACCTGTCCTTCGTGGGCACGGACAACTATGTAAGGCTGTTTAAAGACAGCACTTTTCTTGTTACGCTAAAAAACACATTTATTTATCTCATTGTACAGGTGCCGCTGATGATTGTTCTGGCCCTGTTTATCTCGGTTTTGCTGAACGATAGAAACTTGAAGCTGAAAGGCTTTTTCCGGACAGCAATCTTCTTGCCAGCCGTGACGTCGCTTGTGGCGTACTCGGTCATCTTCAAATACCTGTTCGGCGCCGACGGGCTGATCAATGCGATGCTGCTGAAGCTGCATATGATTGCCGCCCCGATCCAATGGATCTCGGACCCGTTCTGGGCTAAAATTACGATTATTATCGCCATTACTTGGCGTTGGACCGGTTATAATATGATTTTCTACTTGTCGGCATTGCAAAATATCGACAACTCGATCTACGAGGCGGCTCGCATCGACGGCGCTTCTTCCTTCCGTCAGTTCACTCAAATTACGGTGCCGCTGCTGAGACCGATTATTTTGTTCACATCGATTACATCGACGATTGGTACGCTGCAACTCTTCGATGAGGTTATGAACATTACGAAGGGCGGACCGGGCAACTCGACGATGACGCTGTCGCAATACATTTACAATCTGTCGTTCAAATATACGCCAGATTTCGGTTATGCGGCGACGGTATCGTACGCGGTCGTTATTCTGATCGTTCTCTTCTCGATTTTGCAGTTCAGATTGGGTGGTGACAAAAATGGGTAAAACAAAACGAGTACTTACTTACGTCTTTTTGAGCATCGCAGCGATCGTCTCGATTTTCCCGTTTCTATGGATGATTGTCAGCGCGACCAACAAATCGGTCGACGTAACGAAAGGAAGATTGCTGCCGGGTTCTGCGCTGGGTGAAAATTTCAGCAAAGTGATGGACACGGTTGATATCGTGCCGGCTCTGCTTAATTCCGCGAAAATCTCGATTACGACAACAGTGCTTGCGTTGCTGATTGCATCGCTGGCTGGTTACGGCTTTGAAATTTACAGAAGCAAAGCGAAAGACGTCGTTTTCAGCATTTTGCTGCTGTCGATGATGATTCCGTTCGCTGCACTGATGGTGCCGCTGTATCGCATGTTCGGAAGCATCTCGAGGATGATTCCTGCGATCGGCATCGATACCATGACGGCGGTTATTTTGCCGACCGTGACAACAGCGTTTCTTATTTTCTTCTTCCGTCAAAATACGAAAATGTTTCCGAAGGACATGCTTGAAGCGGGCCGCATCGACGGCTTGAGCGAGCTGGGCGTCTTTTTCCGGATTTACGTGCCGACCATGAAGACGACTTATGCCGCTGCTGCAATCATTACGTTCATGTCGAGCTGGAACAACTACTTGTGGCCGCTCGTTGTGCTGCAATCGCCGGAGAAACGGACGATTCCGCTGCTGATCTCGAATCTGGGCTCCAGCTATGCGCCGGATTACGGCGTAATCATGCTCGTTATCCTGATTGCAACGCTGCCGACGGCGATCGTATTCTTCCTGATGCAGAAGCATTTCGTGGCGGGTATGACCGGCGCGGTCAAATAACTTTTTTATCAAGGGGGAGTTAGGGCATGAAAGCGACGAAGGCGAGCCTCGACTGGCTTAGCGATCCGCAAGTCTATCGTGTCAACCGTTTGGACGCTCATTCTGATCACCGCTACTACCGGACGATGGAAGAGGCGGAAGCGAAAGCGCCAATGGACATGCGCCATAGCTTGAACGGATCTTGGAAATTTCATTATGCGGCAAACGTCGCTAGCCGAGCGGCCGATTTTTATCGTGCCGAGTTCGATTGCAGAGGCTGGGACGATATCGAAGTGCCTGGGCATATCCAACTGCAAGGCTGGGGCAATCCGCAATATGTGAATACCATGTATCCTTGGGACGGCTTGGACGGCGTAAGACCTCCGGCCATTCCTGAGGAGCGCAATCCAGTCGGCAGCTATGTTCGTCACTTTGCCCTGCCGGGTTCCTTGCGGACCGGCGGCCCCGTTTATATTTCTTTTCAAGGCGTAGAATCGGCTTTCTATGTATGGCTGAACGGCGAATTCGTCGGCTATGCCGAAGACAGCTTCACCCCTTCGGAGTTCGATCTGACGCCGTATTTGCGCGATGGAGACAACAAGCTCGCAGTTGAGGTTTATCAGCGGAGCTCTGGAAGCTGGCTGGAGGATCAGGATTTTTGGCGGTTTTCCGGTATTTTCAGAGAGGTATATCTCTACACGGTACCAGAGCTGCACGTGCGAGATTTGCAGGTTCGAGCCGAACTGGACGAAGCCTATAAGGCGGGCAAGCTGCTAGTTGACCTTGCTATCGAAGGGAATATCGCCGTTGGAGCACAGGTGCAATTGGAACTGACAGATGCGGATGGACTGGTGACGCTTCGTGCGGCAAGCGATATTTCTGAAGGCGGAGCGATTGCTTTTACGCTGGATGCGGGCGAAGTGAAGCATTGGAGCGCAGAGCTTCCTTATCTGTACAAGCTGCGGCTGTCGGTTCGGAACTCGGACGGCTCGCTTGTCGAAGCGATCATTCAGTCCGTAGGCTTCCGTCGCTTCGAGATGAAGGACGGGCTTATGCTATTGAACGGCCAACGAATTGTGTTCAAAGGCGTAAACCGGCATGAATTCAACAGCCGTCGGGGCCGCTCTGTAACAGAAGCGGACATGCTCTGGGACATCAAGACGATTAAGCAAAACAACATGAACGCCGTTCGAACTTCGCATTACCCGAACCAAACGCTTTGGTACGAGCTTTGCGACGAATACGGTCTTTATGTCATCGATGAAATGAATTTGGAGTCGCATGGCTCTTGGCAGAAGATGGGCGCAGTTGAGCCTTCGTGGAATATTCCTGGCGATAAGCCGGAATGGCAAGGGGCCGTCATGGACCGGGCGCAGTCGATGGTGGAGCGGGATAAAAACCATCCGTCCATTCTAATCTGGTCCTGCGGCAATGAATCTTACGCCGGAGAGGTCATTCTGAACGTCTCGAACTATTTCCGCGAGCGTGATCCGGGACGTCTCGTTCATTACGAGGGTGTGTTCCACAACCGGAAGTTTGACGCCACTAGCGATATGGAAAGCCGGATGTACGCGAAACCGGCCGATATCATCGCTTACTTGGAAAGTAATCCTGCCAAGCCGTACATCAGCTGCGAATACATGCATGCGATGGGCAATTCGGTTGGCGGCTTGCACAAATATACGGAGCTGGAAGCGAAATATCCGCAGTACCAAGGCGGCTTCATTTGGGATTATATCGATCAGGCGCTGGTGAAGAAGAACCGTTACGGCCAGGAATACTTGGCTTACGGCGGCGACTTTGACGACCGGCCGACCGATTACAGCTTCTGCGGCAACGGCATCGTGTTTGCCGACCGGACGGTAACGCCGAAGATGCAGGAAGTGAAGTTTCTGTATCAGAATGTGAAGCTGTATCCGGCGCGTTCCAGTGTACGGATCGTCAACGAGAATTTGTTCGAAGGAACGGGCAGTTACGGATTGCGTATCGCGCTGCTTCGCGACGGCGTTGAAGTCGCTGCGTGGAGCGGAAAAGCCGAGGCAGCGGCGCAAAGTGAAGCGGTTGTGCCGTTCGAGCTTCCTGAGGGAGCTTGGGAGTTGCCGGGCGAGTACGCTGTACACGCCGCTCTTGTGCTGGAGAAGGCAGAGCTGTGGGCAGATAAAGGCCATGAGGTTGCATTTGGCGAGACGGTGTTTGAAGCTGTTACTTCGGCTTCCTGGAGCGAGCCAGTTGCAGCCGAAGGAGCACGGGTTCGCGTTGTGGAAGGCGACGTTAATATCGGTGTCACCGGCGAGGGCTTCGAGGTTCTGTTCTCGAAGCAAGCCGCGTCGCTTGTGTCGCTTCGCTATGGCAGACGCGAGCTAATCGCAGCTCCGCCAGCGCCGCTGTTCTGGCGGGCGACGACGGATAATGACAAAGGCGTCGGTCTCGGCTTTGAAGCTGCGGGCTGGTATGCGGCGAGCCTCAGCCGCCGCTGTATCGGCGGGGAACTGTCGGTGGAGCCGGACGGCAGCCGAGCGACGGTCAGCTTTGACTATGCGCTTAGCATTAGTGCTGATGTGTCCGTACGCATCGCTTATACGGTGCGAGCGGACGGCAGCGTCCATGTGAAGACGGTGTACAAAGGCGCGGCAGGCTTGCCGAAACTGCCGATTGTTGCGGTATCGTTCAAGCTGCCAGCTGATTACAGCCACACGGAGTGGTATGCGATGGGACCGGAAGAGAACTATATCGACCGCGCGTTCGGAGCGCGGCTTGGACGGTTCTCGCGCACCGTTGCAGAGCTGCCTAGCCCTTACTTGGTGCCGCAGGAATCGGGCAACCGGACGGGCGTCCGTTCCGTCGCGGTGACTGACGGCGCGGGCCACGGCTTGCGCATCGCGGCTTCTCCAGCAGCATCGGTCGAGTGCGGCGTCTCGCCGTACACGGCGTTCGAGCTGGAGCATGCGGCTCATGCGTGGGAATTGCCGGAGACGCACTATACGGTCGTCACCGTTGCCGGCCGCCAAATGGGCGTCGGCGGCGACGACAGCTGGGGCGCGCCGGTCCACGACGAATACCTCATTCCGTCGGACCGCGACCTAGAGTTTGAATTTGTTATTAGCCGGGCTTAGAAAAACAGGCTGTCGAGACTTTGTCTCGACAGCCTGTTTTTTTTCTGCGGTTCGTTGCTGTTGCTGTTGCTACTGCTACTTTACGGCCGCTATTCGGAAATTTCCATGCGGTAGCTGACAAGGTCAGGGAATAACTGCGTTTGTGCATTTATTTCCTCTCGTTTCTTCGGAATACGAGAAATAAATGCATTTCGGCAGTTATTACTCACCGAATCTCCTATTTTGGAGCAACTTGTTCGAAATAAATGCAATTTAGCATTTATTTCCTTGAATCTCCTGAAAGAGAGGAGAAATAGCTGCATTTTCGCAGTTATTCAGCTAGCCTCCGGCCGGACAAAGCCGGTTCCTTTTACTCTAAAAACAGCGCGCTAGTGGGAATGATCTCTTTATTCTGTAATTCGCTGGACCATTCGAGGCGGGAGAACCCATAGCCGGGACGGTTAAAGTACTCCATTCGAATGTCGTATTTCTGGCCAGCATTTAAATGAATGGATCCTGTGAATTCGGCAATATCCGATAAGTCCCAACGATCGATAATGAGTTGATCGTTGATCCACAGCCGAACGCCATCGTCCACTGTGGCGTGGAAAGTATAGTAGTCTGTATAGGCAGGCTGGATTTTCCCTGTCCAACGAACGGAGTAGGTTTCTGGATCGATAAGTTCATGGGGCGAACCGTAGCCCCAATCGAAGTCGATTTGCGAATCTACGCGTTCAAATTTCTTATCAGTCAAGTCATCATTGTTAAAGTACTCTCCTTTGAGCCCATTAACTGGTTCGGGCGTCCCTGGAGTCTCGGGCAAAACAATGTCGCCGCCGATGGCGTAAACCAATTTGTTTTGGCATGTAAAATATAAAGTGCCATCAGAGCCAATAGCAATGTTATTTCCGGCATGACTAGGTGTAGGTATGAAAGTTGTTATTACTTGCCCCTCTTTAGAAACAACATTTATTCCGACGGTAGAACTATAGACAAATATATTACCCTTTGCATCAATAATTGGAGACGTTCGAACTGTTCCTAGCAATTTTGTATTCCATTTCTCCGTTCCATCCAGATTTAAGGCAATCAAGTGAGTGGTTAACCCATTAATACCAATATAAAGGGTCTTCTCAATTGTATTGTAAGCTGGAGAGGCATTCATTACGCCAGGCAAATCCTTAGTCCAATTGATCGTCCCGTCGCTTGCTTTAATGCTATAAAGTTTTTTTCCGCTATTGCCGCCAATATAGATATTGCCTAGTTCGTCAAGAAGAGCGCTGCTGTACTGGAGGGTCTCGTAAGTATTGCTGGTATGATAAATGTTAGACCACTTAATGGAGCCGTTCGGATTAATAGCAGTTAATTGTACTTTCAATTCAATAATGCTTTGGACATAAATAACGCCATTACTATCGATCGACGGTTGACTCATTGTATGGCCGATATTGGTGATCCATTTGATACTAGGAGCGGAAGGATTTACAGCCAACAGCTGCCTACGGGCATTTCCGAAATAAAGCGTTCCGTCTTGCCCTATGGCAAGCGAAGTTAAGCTCGCTACGTTAGGGTCGAAATAAGCAGTGCTCCATCTGGACTGGCCTGTAATTGCATTTACACCGTAAACATACGCGCCGGCTGTAAGATATACATACCCGTCTGCACCGATACTAGGAGCGGATGCCGCAGGGTATTTAAGTGGGTACTCCCATTTCAAAGTACCGTTCGGATTTATGGCAAGCAATTTAGGTGTTTGAAGGTGCTCGGTGGCTACATAAATAGTGCCATCGCTACCGATAGAGGGGTCGTAACGAAAAAAGTTGGTTAACACCGGGAAAGTCCATTTCGTATGCAAATTAGCGTTTACACCGTTGAACCGGGAGTGTCTTGTCCAGTTAAAATCGGTCGGCTGATCGGCGCTGGTATCGTATCCTCCTTGGCCATAGCCGGCTCCTTGATCAAAAGGAGTCGAAGTTGCATGAGTCTGAGCCGGCTGTACCAGCAATGTGCTTGCTAGTAGGAAGGCAATTGCGGCTAAACTGAATTTTCTCAAAATGATGTTCCACCTTTCTCGCTTGTTTGGCAATTCTCTATTTATATCGGGAATTTTTTCAAAATGATTATATTTTACAATTACTATAACTTTATAATCGTGTTGTTACGCCAAAAAACATCCCTTTGCCCATAATGAAATGAGGTCAAAGGGATGTTTATATTAAATAAATAATAATAAGCTTACTGCCATAACCGCCATGCCGCCGACAAGACCGTAGATGGAGTAGTGGCCTTCGTCGTACTTCTTCGCGGAAGGCAGCAGCTCGTCGAGCGAGATGAACACCATAATGCCGGCGACGCCTGCGAAAATCAATCCAAACATCAAATCGTTCAGAAACGGCATGAGCACGAGGAAGGCGATAATCGCTCCAACGGGCTCCGCCAGACCGGAAAGGAAGCTAAGCTTGAACGCCTTCTTCTTGCTGCCTGTAGCGAAATAGATCGGAACAGCGACGGCGATGCCTTCCGGAATGTTGTGAATGGCGACTGCTATAGCAATTGCGATGCCGAGAGCGGGGTCCTCCAGCGCTGAGATGAAGGTCGCGATCCCTTCAGGGAAGTTGTGAATGGCAATCGCCAGCGCAGTGAACGTTCCCATTTTGAGTAAGGAAGAGTCAGGCGCGGCGGATTTGCCGTTCATCTCTTCCACCTTTTTCACTTCATGCGGATTGTTTCGTTCCGGGACGAATTTATCAATTAAGGCGATTAGCAGAATGCCGCCGAAGAAACCGGCCACAGTAAGCCAGCTGCCAAGCTGTTCGCCTTTGGCGGCGGTCAGCGCGTCCTTCGCTTTTACGAAAATTTCGATCAACGATACATAAATCATCACGCCTGCCGAGAAGCCGAGACTCCAGGACAGAAACCGGGTATTGGTCGTCGTTGTGAAAAAGGCAATCAAGCTCCCGATACCGGTGGCAAGGCCAGCCAGCAGCGTCAGCCCGAAAGCGAGCCATATTTGTTGGTCCAAGTCAGTAATCACTCCATTACGATAGCTAGCGGATCTTTCATTTCTTAAAGAGACTATACCGAAAAAATGCGCCGCATGCCACTGTTTCAAACAAACTAGCGGCAGAAATGCAAGGCGTATTTATGTTAGAATAGGCATGTCGGAACAACGAACGAAAGAACGGATCAAACCGATACCATATGACAAATGAATTGATGAATCGATGATAAATGGAGGCGAATATCGCATGGCCTATTCTTTTCGGATTGAACCGGCCGAGTACACGGCCTTCGAAGATGAGACGGAGCAAATCGACAAGTGTAAAGAGTGGGGACTGCTGTCGGAAAAAGCGGTCAAGACGAAAGTGTTCTACTATAAAGGCCACGGTTTGAACGAGACGTGCAGCATAATTGGTTACGCGGACGATTATACGGCCGTAATCGCATTCGAGAACGGAGACAAGCATAGCGTTCATCCTTCGTATTTAAAAGAAATGCAGGCTTCCGGCTTTGGAGCAAGAAGCGGGGCTGTAGCGGTTGAGGCGGCGGAAACGCCAGCAGCGGGAGAGGCGCCGGTATCGGCGGAAGCGGGAGCAGCGACTGCGGCGGACGGCCCGATTGAAGGATCGGCCATTTCCGAGGGAGTATCGGCGGCGAGCGGGGAAACAGCGGACATTGCTCAGGAAAAGAAAACGTCTCAAGCTGACTTGGAGTCGGCAACGTTAAGCGATTCCGACCCTGCACCTGCAGAAACCGCTTCGAAAGCGAAAGCAAAGCCGAAGAAGGAAAAAGCGCCGAAGCTGCAATTGCCAGAGGAAAAAGTGAAAATGATAGCGACAGTGAAAGAATTTACAACTGTGCCGAATCATTTTACCGAGGGCGAGGATGAGGTTATTGTTTATGAAGGAGCAAGGCTGATTGATACAGAGACGGAAGTCGGCGATATCTGGTCGAGCCACAGCGCGACGATGAAGAAGCTGGAGCTTGAGGTCGGCGATACGATCAGCTTCGAGGCGAAGATCGTAGCGAAAAAACTGACCAAGCATCCTGTACCGTACAAAATCAACAACCCGTCCAAAATTCAAAAACAGTAGCTGGAGCTGGACACCATCTAACTTTGTTGGACTGCAACTTGCACCGCCTGCTGTCTATCGGACATTCGTCTTATGTTGGACTGCAGCACACGCCTTGAGTCGCCTTCTGTCAGCCTGAGGCGCTCGCCCGCGCCATCGCGCGTAACGCTCCATCAAGAACAAAGAGGCTTGGGACGCGTACGCCCGAGCCTCTTTTTCGCTTGTATGTAAATGAAAGTGTTACATGGATCCTAGAGCTGAAGCCTGCGGCTCCTGATTGGCAATGTTCCGTTTGAGATACTGCTTGTTGATTGCATTCTGGTTCAGTTCAAGCTTGCAGCGGTAGCCCTCGATGCAGGTTTCCAACTGCTGAATGATGCATAGCTGAAGATCATCGATGTCCTCGTGCAAGCAGAAGGCGGAGCAGCAAAGATAGCCTCCGGCGTAATGCTTGGTTTCGTCGGTGACGACATTGAGCTTTTCTTTGTAGAGGCGTTTGACGGTCCCGTCCTCATGTTTGATTTCATAGTAGCGATTCGTCTCGATCAGCAGCTTCCAGCTGGCGACGTTAAAGCTTAGCTCGCCATTGTTCAGTTCACCGGTTACTTTGTAGAAATGCGACTTTTTGTTGTTCATGATGTCGTTGTTCCTCTCGTCTTATCATTGTTAACAGGGTATTACGACTCGCTTGTTACGTTTATCGCATGCATGATTGTATTAAAATTGTAACATAATGGATGGGTCGCTTGTATGAATAAAATGTGAAAAATGATTCTTAAGCCCTACTTTTTTGGGATCATGTCAGAAAGCGGATTGATTTTCTGACTCGGTTGTTGGAACATAGTAGAGTAGAACGAGAGGAGATTGAATCATCTATGACACGTATTGGAGCAATTGAAGCCGGAGGCACAAAGTTCGTTTGCGGCTATGGAGACGAGACGGGACGCATTATAGACAGAGTCAGCTTTCCCACAGAGCGTCCGGAAGCGACGATGGCTAATGTATTGGCTTATTTTGAAGATAAACAGGTAGAAGCGATCGGCGTCGGATCATTTGGCCCGATTGACATTAACCCGGAAAGCCCGACGTACGGCTACGTAACGACAACGCCAAAACCAGGCTGGAACGGCTTCGACTTTTTGGGCGCAATGAAGAAAAAGTTCGACGTGCCGTACGGATGGGATACGGACGTCAATGCAGCAGCATTCGGCGAAGCGAAATGGGGCGCGGCACAAGGACTCGACAGCTGCGTTTATTATACAATCGGCACAGGCGTCGGCGTTGGCGTCTATGTCGAGGGCAAACCGGTTCACGGTCTTGTTCATCCGGAAGGTGGACATATTATAACTAGAAGGCATCCCGAAGATACGTTTGAAGGCTTCTGCCCGTATCACAGCGATTGCTTGGAAGGCGTAGCCGCTGGCCCGGCGCTGGAGAAGCGTTGGAAGGTGAAAGGAAGCGAGCTGTCTGTTGATCATCCGGCATGGGAAATGGAAGCCTACTATATCGGACAAGCTGTTACGAATACAATCTTGCTGTTGTCGCCGAAAAAAATTATTTTGGGCGGCGGCGTTATGCATCAGCTGCAGTTGTTCCCGCTTATCCGCGAGGAAGTTCGTAAACAGCTGAACGGCTATGTAAGCGCCGAGGAAATCGCAAGCGGCTTGGACAGCTATATCGTACCGCCTGGACTCGGCGACAATGCCGGACTAAGCGGTTCGCTCGCGCTTGGTCTTGCCGCTCTGGAACGATAAATTTGACATGGTAGCGCTGTCGCATGCAGAAGCTGCTATTCCATAGTAAACAGGAGGGCCCGTTCGCGTCTCACGCGAACGGGTTTTTCCTTTTTTGGAAAATTTCGAAACCAATGGCGCCAGACTGCGTTTACTTTACATAAGCCATTAATCGGGGGGAATACATTTGCGCAACTATTGGCTTGGAGGAGTACTGCTTGCAATCGCGTTGTCTTGGATTGGCAATTTAACCTATTATCATTCGCAGAAGCTCGAAGCTCCGCTTTTTTTAGAGCATTACTATGAGATCCCGGCTTCACTTGGTACATTTTCGATTTACTATATTCGCAATGCCGACTCCAAACGTGATCTTGTGTCGGTGCAGTTGGACGGTCAAGCCTGGTACGTCCAGCACATCGCTTCCAGAGACCGAAAGGGCCGACTGGAATTGGTTGAGGCGTTCCTGATGCAGAGGCTGCCAGGGTCGTCCGAGGAAGGCCTGAAGGAGGTCAACGAGGCGAGTGAAGGGAAAGCTTTTTTCTCGGACGGGTTCTCCATGCATGTAACGCTTGGACAAATTCGTATTTACCCAGACATGGATCAGGAAATCGCTGGACGGCTAAGCGCGACGATGTCCAGCGGGTCAAGCGGCAATTGGACCTATGAGAATAAAACAAGCTATTCTGTCAATGAAAAAGTCACCGTTGCCGCAGCCGAATTTGGCTTTACAGATGTGCTGGACGGTGCTGCAACTGTGGAAATCAACGGCGCGGCTGTTCAGGAGAACGGGGTGGTCGGATTAGACTTGAAGCAGGGGAACTCGTTCAGCACCTCCATTACCGTGTATCTGCCCAAAACAGATGAACGGAGGCGGCATGCCTATTGGAACCGCTTGGCGCTCAAAGACGATCAGGGACGCGTGGTAGCGCAGGATTATATGAATATTCAACCGCAGCTTTATGGAGGCGATTTGAAGCATTACGTGAAGCAGAGAAAGGCGGTGTCCGGCTCATGAATATCGCATTTCGCCGCATGTCGATCGGACTGCTTCTCGTCCTGCTCGATATTAAAATCATCTATTTCGATATCCTGCCGGATTTCATCGGCTACTTCATGATGTTAAGCGCGCTGCGGACGCTCGGAGAGAAACACGCAGGCTACCGGAAAGCGGAACCTTTTGCAATGCTATTAGGGCTCGCCGCTTTGACGGAGCTGCTTCCTTTATGGCAGACCGTCTCGTGGAACTCGGCGTCGGAGCTGCCGATCAGCAGCTTGATATACGGATGCATCACCGGTATTTGCCAACTGTTGCTGCTGGAACGGTTCATGTTCGAATTGGCGAAGCATGCGCGTGAGGCTGGACACCGGGTACTTGCCGATTCGGCGGACAGCAGGCGATTGTGGTATGTCATTGCATCGGCGGTGTACATGTTGACGATACCATTCATTCTTAATGCTGGTGTGGAGTTCGTAACGGCAGCCATTGTCGCCGGTCTGGTTCAATTTCTGGTTCTGCTTGCCGTTTATTTCTTGTGCCGGAAAGCCGCCAAGTCGGCTTGGCATTCCCCTAAAGGCGGGGGAGGCGGCCATGTCGACGTTAGAGTCGGCGAATCGGAAGCAGGAGTAGAGCCAGACGGCCGAACGATCGATTTTCGAGCATAAGCCAACAAAGCAAGGGGAGAGACAGCATTGAACGAGAAGGATAAACAACGAAGAAATAGAGGAATTGTTTTTGCAGCCTTATTTGCATTAGGCCTAATTTTGCTAGCCCCGGATCATACCGGGCGTTCAATTGGCGATTATATCTTCGGCGCTCTAGGTATTCCGGTCTGGACGGAAGGGAACCGTAACGGCCTTCACACCCCTGTTATTACAGGAATTATTCTTATCATATTCGGCTTGTCGGGGACAACGTATTATTTTAGCGAGAAGGTTCCGAAGCTAAAAAGATGGCTGCTGCTGGGCGGCCTGGCTTTTCTATTAATCAGCCCTTTAGCGATCGAGCAAAGTTTATTTGTTATTAAGCGCGGAGCGCAGGGAGTGGCGTCGGTCGATTTTTCGCCCAAGAAAAGCGGGTGCAGCTATTCGACTAGTAACGGCGTAGTTCGGGCGGATTGCAACCTGACGATTTATAACTACGGCAAGGCCGATAGTGCAACAGTTAAATTGCTCTATCCCTTTAATACCGATTTGGCGTTTAAACCGAAAGAAATCGGGCTTTTCTCACATAAGAAGATGAACGTTAATGTTCAGTTCATAGGTCAAATGCCGGAAGGAAGCGGGTTCTCCGGCTTTTCCAACGACGTACCGATAGAGCTTGAAATGGACGGCGTTGTGAAAAGATATCATTGACCCGATCCGCTTAATAGTCTTCCGTTTCCGCTGTTGGATTCGACAGCTTGCTCTCTTCGAAATGGTTTTTGACCGCAAGTACCACAAGGAGCAATAGAGGTATAAACAACATAAAAATGAGCGCAAAGGGCGTCCAGTTTTTAGCAAGAAAGTTGTTTACGAAGACAGAATTGGGGTAGCAGATTAGCGATAATACGATAAGGCCAAACCCCATCGGGAGAATGAACGGTCTGCTATCTTTCGCACGGGTCAACTGGGCTAGCCCTCGCGCCGCCGCGTCGAAGGTGATAATGACTTTTACGGCGATCGTGAGCACCCAGATGAACATCATAACGCCTTCGATGCGTTCCAGAAAGTGTCCGATGCTTATTTTTTTAGCCAGCACGTAGGCGGGAAACTGTTGATTAGCCGTGACGGAGGCGCCCATGACGCCGATACAGCAAACGGTTGTCACGACCAGGAAGATCCCCCCGATCAATAAGCCGATCGCCATCGCTTTATTTCTCCCGCCCGTTTTATTCACGTATGGATATAACATAAGCAATACCACCGTTTCCTGCAGGCCGATATAAGAGAAGCTGCCTTTCAGCACTGGCTTTACGCCGAATTCAAGCATGGGCAGGAAATTGCGGTGATCCATAATAGGAATCATGGACAGTATTAGCAATATAAACATGCATACAAGCAGCGGGAAAAATATTTCCGCCGCCCGGGCGTACACGACTGCGCCTGCCCGCGCAGCGAACAACACGACGATGACGAAGAGCAACTGCAGGACTTCAATAGGGGTTTCCGGGACGATTTGGGTTGTCAAAAAAAAGCCGAGATCGCCGACCATCAAAGCGGCAAGCAGGTGAAAAAAGGCAATAAAAGCAAACCCTAACAGACCACCGATCCATTTGCCAAAGGCGCTCAGGGAAAGCTCGATGATCGATTTATCCCTGCCCTGTTTTTCCAAGGCGATATAGAGCACAAGGAACACGCCGTTAGCGGCGATTCCGATTATGGATGACATCCAAGCGTCCTGATGCCCTAGCAGAGCAAGACCGGCCGGCGCAATGAGAATGGATGTCCCTATTGTAAACATGATGACGAGCACCATGAATGCCCGGACGCTTATGGAGTTGGAGTTCATCCTTTTCTTCCTTTCTAGCTTCAGGACAGTAATCGATAGAAGGCGTTGACGTAAGGGGATATGACGATACCGATCCACTTTAGCGGGTTAGGCAAAACGGCGGTATACATTTGCAGAATGCTGCTAGCCGTAAACAGAAGCAGCAGTATAACTTGAACGACAAGCCCTTTCCACCTTTGCTCGCGTGCGAGAAGGGGGATATCGGCATAGCCCGCCCAGAACCATACCACTATGATACTTATCCACATCCACATGACGAACCTAACCTCTCCTTATCGCTTGGTCTCCTTCTCGATGGACTGCACGGTGCTGCCGATCCTTCGTATATGATTGTCTCCTCGAACAGTTACCTTTACGGTCGCAAATCGTTTATTCCAGTCCGGTATCGTTTTCCACAATTTCGGATTCTTGCGGTGAAGCACCTCGCCGAAGCCGTAAATGTCTGCTTTTAATTCGGTTTGAGCTTTCTTGACGGAAGTCATAACTAATTGTTCCACTCTTTTATTGGCGAGCTCGGTAATGCTTTTAATCGTTTTTTCATCCATGATGTCTATCGGGCAATTAATGTCCTGGATATTAACTTCGTTTCGAATGACGGCGTGGAATACCGGCTCGCCGTTTTCGTAAGATACCGACGTTTTGGAATGGGAATTGACGACCTGAAGCGTTAGCTGTTCACCGCTGCCGTCCGGGCAATTAATTACGAAGTTCGTCTGAACAATCGTATTCTGGAGATAATTAAGCACTTTCGTGTCATTTTCATTCATCCAGCCCACCATTTTGTCGTAAACGAAAGCCGCCATCCCGTTATATTTCAAGATAACGACCGGATCGATAGCGCGCCCGCTCGCTATGGAATCCCCTTTTTTCGAATCTCCGACAATTTCAAGAGCGGTTAGCGCCGGCGATTTTCCCGGCCGATACAACTCTTGAATAAGCATATCAAGCGTAATTTTTCCTGTTGCCGCCCAAAGTCGATCCGAAGTTTCCAGCTTCGTGTAAAAGTTGTTGGAAGGAATTGGATCTATGGGGCTGTACATGTTCAATAGTTCTTCCGCAGAAGAGCCTTTGGCAACGACAAGAAAGAAATCAGTCCTAAGCTCGCGGTCTCTCGCCATAAAGTCGAGCGGCTTGCCGATGCCTTCCCGCGCTACTTCCTCTCCGATTATCAAGATCCGCAAATGGGAGAGGTAGAGCTGTCTTGCCGCTTTTGCCGTCATTCGGGTGAGAGCATCCGGCACCGTTTTCCCGATCGCTTCATAGGTAATGACGGGGCTAAAGTTGTTGGATACGCCCTGCCTTGTGCTGACTTGGCCCGGATTTACAATTTGGGCCGTTACCTTATACTTCTTGCCTTGCTTATCTATGCCAAGCCCAACGACGATGCTCAAATCGTTTAATTCATGGCGGCTCCAGCAGGCAGACAGCACTCCGCTTGCGGAAAGCAAAAGGGCCGTAACGAGAAGGATACGGACGAACGTTCCGCTCCTCATCTTCGTTTCTGCCTAACCTGCTGCTGCGGACGGAGGCTTGCCGGCCGCTTTAGCATGAATGGAATAGGAAAGCGAAAAAAGGTATCCTTCTGATCTTCGCTTTTGAAAGGGGCGAGCGGAGCCGTATAGGGAACTCCAAACGAAGATAGGGTGCACAGATGGAGCACGATCAGCAGAATGCCGATAAAGATGCCGTATAAGCCGAAGGATGCAGCCATCATCATGAGCATAAACCGAAGCAGCCGGGCAGCGATGCCTAAGTTGAAGGCCGGAAGCACGAAGTTGGCGATAGCGGTTATCGATACGACGATGACCATCGCCGCACTGACCAACCCAGCCTCAACTGCTGCTTGCCCCACAACAAGCGTGCCGACAATGGAAATGGACTGGCCGATCGTCTTCGGCATGCGCACGCTTGCTTCGCGTAATATTTCGAAGGTGATCTCCATAATTAGCGCTTCGATAAACGCCGGGAAAGGAACGCCTTCCCGTTGGCTGGCCAAATTGTACAATAGCGTAGTCGGCAGCATCTCCTGATGAAACGTCGTGATGGCGATATAGAACGACGGGGTAATCGTGGCTAGCAGAAACGACAGAAAGCGAAGCAGACGTATTAACGTGCTGAAGTCGGCTCGTTCGTAGTAGTCTTCGCTTGATTGGAAAAATTGGGTGAACAACGCAGGGACAAGCAGCACAAAGGGAGTCCCGTCGACCAATATGGCGACCCTCCCCTCAAGCAGTCCAGCCGCGATGACGTCGGGTCTCTCCGTGTTGAATACAGTCGGAAACGGCGAATATTTTTTGTCCTGAATATGCTCTTCGATGTAGTTGCTTTCCAGAATGCCGTCGATATCGATTTGCCGCAGCCGCTTCCGAACTTCTGCGAGCACATTTTCATTGACGATAGTATCGATATAAGCGATCGTGACCTTCGTCTTCGTAATACGTCCGATTTGAATGCTCTCCATCCACAGGTGGCGGCTGTTGATTTTTCGCCTGATCATGGCGATATTTTGGCTGATGAGCTCCGTGAAGCCTTCACGCGGTCCGCGAACGACGGATTGGACGTTGGGCTCCTCAACCGGGCGAGCTTGTAAATCGACGGTGCCGACAATAAGCGCTTGCGGGCACCCGTCCAGCAGCACTATGCTGTGTCCCGTCAGCAGCTTATCAAAAATTTCATCTATGGACGCGCTTTGAATGACGCTGCCTTCGGCTATGACTTTCTCCTGGTAATGAGCAAGCAGTTGTTCGGTACTGGTAAACTTCGCTGATGCATCGTGACTTGCGAGCAACGATTGGAGGAGGTTATTGGAATAGGACAAGCCTTCCATATACAGCACGGCGCCTTCTGCTTTTCCAGAACCGGCCAAATCGGCTTGAAACGGCCGAAGGAACAGATCTTGGCTGTTGCCCAAGCCGTCGCTAATCCTTTGTTTGTCTTGCTTGAGATTGCCGGATAAAGTGGAGCCGCTGTCTGCTGCCGATTGATTAACCATGCTCGCGATCACCCGATTCGAAAATGAATTTTTGATAGGAAGAGTCTGCGTTATATTTCCCTCTATAACCAAAAATATGCATTTTTAAAGCCGGCCTGTCCCTGCATGGGGAGTGATGTGTTACAATGGCGAAAACTTCTTTCATCGACAGGGGGTCGTCCGCATGACGAACGTTTATTTATCGAAGCCTTCCTTGGAGCTAAAAGAGGGCTATCTGGAGTTTTATAAAGAGTGGATGGATAGCGGTGAAGAAGCGGTGCCCTGGGTAATCGAGCGGGAGCCTGAGCCGTTCGAGGAAATGGTACAGTGGCTGACCGATCATGGGAGCGGAGTCAATCTTCCCGAAGGATGGGTGCCGGATTCGACGTTCTGGCTGACGACGGATACGGGAGAAGTGCTCGGCGTCGTCAATATAAGACATCGATTAACGCCGTTTCTGCTGAACGAGGGAGGCCATATCGGGTACGGCATTCGTCCGTCTGAGCGGAGAAAGGGATATGCTACGAAGCTTCTCCAATTAGCGCTGGTCGAAGCAAAGCAGCTCGGTATTGATAAGGCTCTTGTCGTTTGCGATGAAAGCAATGTCGCTTCCGAGCGGACGATTCGGATCAACGGCGGAGTGCCGGACCGCGATTACATCCCCGAGAACGGCGAAGCGGTAAGGCGGTTTTGGATTGATTTGTAATTTGATAAAAAGAAGCAGCCTGCTGCGGACAATAATGCCGCTGCAGGCTGCTTTTGCTTCAGGACGGAACCGCCTATCAGTCGGCTGCCATCACTGTCTCTTCGGGGTTAAGCGCTCTGGCAACGGCGCCGATATAGCCATTGCGAGCCTGTTGGCTAATTTTTGCGTTGGGCATGATGCTTTCAAAGCCGTGAAAGCAACCGGGGTACAGCTCGAATTTTACGTCGACGCCGGCTTGTGCCAGCCGGGCCACGTAATCGATCGTTTCGTCCCGGAACGGATCAAGCTGCCCGACGCAGGTGTAAGTTGGAGGCAGGCCTCTTAAATCGTCGGCCATCGCAGCGGCGGCATATGGCGAGATTTCGCCTTCTGCATGATCGCCCAAGTATAGGCGCCAGCCTGTTATATTTTTCTGCCGGTTCCAAGGCAGTCGTTCATCCGTTATTTCATGGCTTGAAGGCGTTGTATTGCGGTGGTCGATCATTGGATAAAGCGGCATTTGGAACGAAAGCGCCGGACCGCCTTTATCTCGCGCCATCAAAGCGAGAGCGGCTGTCAGCCCGCCTCCTGCGCTAGCGCCAGCGATGCCGAGCCGGGACAAATCGATACGCAACTCATCTGCAGACGCCGCTGTCCATTGTAATGCTGCATAACAGTCTTTAATCGCCGCCGGATAGGGATGCTCGGGAGCGAGACGGTAGTCGACGGACACGACGACACAGTGCGCTGCATCGACGAATGCTTCGCATAAAGCGTCGTCCATATCGGGATGGCCAATGAGATAGCCGCCGCCGTGTATCCACAGCAGACCTGGCAACGACTGCTGTTTCCGTTCGATCGGCTCGTAAATCTTAACCAGCATATCCTGCCCGCCTGCGCCGACGATCATTCGGGAAGTGGTAAGCACGTGCTCGGACCTTGGCTGAGGCGGAAAAGTGATCCCTCTGACCATGGCAAGCTGCTGCTCGTTCAACTCAAACGTTGGAAAAAGCTGAAGGCCGACTCTCAACTGCGGGTCTACACGATTCATGAAACTCATCACAAAGACCTCCTCAGAATAGTAGTAAACGCTTTCAAAATTAATTGTGATTTTTATTTCACAATTAAAATAGCATGGCTTTTCATGGATGTCAATCCCAGTTTCCTGTATATTAGGTCTATAAGCATTCAGGAGGAAAACATGCAATTACTAATTCAATCCGGCGAGCTTGGCCCGACGTGGTTCCATGTAGCTCTGCGCGCGCTAGTATTGCTGTCTAAAGCCGAACAAGGCTCCCTATTAAAAAGCCAGTACATCGCCGGAGCGCTTGGAGCCGAGCCGAGCTATGTGAGAAAAATATTGGCGGCGCTATCGAAAGCGGAGATCGTTGCGACTTTCGGAGGAAGAGACGGCGGCTACGCGCTCGCGAAAGCGCCAGGCAAAATTACGGTCGGGGAAGTGTATCGGGTGCTCGGCAGCTCGCACAGCACGCCTTTCTGGTCGGTGCCTTCCACCGGTACCGAGCCCTTTATTTCGCTGTTGATTTCAAAGGCGGAGCAGCAATTTCAAAGCTTTCTGGATGACTACTCCATCGAGGAGGTCATCAAGCAGGGCAGCCTGTTCAGTCAGCCGGAATAGATGCGACTCCGAGCGATTGATATGGCAGTTTCCGCAGTTCGGGTGGCTGTCAGACTCCAACGGATAAAGGAGGCTGTTTAGTGATGAACGATCCAATCCGGTTTCCGATCGGTTCTTTCGATGCCGTGCCCAAACTGTCGGAGGCCGCTCGCCGAGCGGAAATCGACTGCCTTGTCGGTTTGACGGGTCATCTTAGACATTTGCTGAATCGGCTGGCGCCGGACCAAGTACATATTCCTTATCGTTCGGACGGATGGACCGTCACGCAAATCGTTCATCACATGGCCGATAACGATATGAATGCGTATTTGAGGTTTAAACGGGCGCTGACGGAGGACGAGCCGACGGGATCTTCTTACCGGGAAGATCTATGGGCGGAAATGGCCGATTACAAGGAACTGCCGCTGGAGCAATCGATATTGTTGCTCGAGCTGCTGCACAGCCGATTAGCAACGCTATTGCGAGCACTCGAGCCGGCCGCTTATCGGCGAACGCTGCGGACTGGGCCGCTTGGCATTATTACGCTCGATACGGCTCTGCAGCGATTTGTATGGCATAACCGGCATCATGCCGCTCAGATAGCCGGTTTTATCGAAAGACAGGGACTTTAATATTCGCTTGTGATAAGGAGCGGCCCGTTCATGAATAATGGCATTTTACTTTCGTCTGCTCTGCTGCGGCTGTGCCGGACAAGCAGGGAAGATATCGACTGCGTCTGGGAGACCGAGCATCATCCCGATAACCGACCGTTTATTATCCCTTGGACCAAGGAAAGGCAGCTTGCTGTCCTGGAAAGCAGCGAATTGCTGCATGCTGTGATTGAGACAACGGACGGCAAGCGGGTAGGTTATCTAATTATAGCCGGATTGAAAAACGAACATCGAAGCGTCGAACTGGTCAGGATCGTCGTTTCCAAGAAAGGCGCAGGCTACGGAAGGGAAGCGGTGCGTCTTGTGCAGCGGCTGGCGTTCGAACAGCTGCAAGCGCACAGGCTGTGGCTGGACGTGAAGGAGCATAACGTTCGCGCCCGTTCGCTTTACGAGTCGGCCGGGTTTGTGACCGAAGGCTTGCTTCGGGAATGTATTGCTGCCGAAGAAGGGTACGATTCATTGATCGTGATGTCCATGCTGCGCCGAGAGTACGAAACGGCCGGGATGAACGGATAGATCATAGTGCTTTCAATTAATCGAATCATACTTAATCGAAACATATGGACAGGGGGCTGGATTATGGATATATCGATTTTGGAAAAAGCGAAGGCTGTCGCAACGGAAGCGGCTCGTAAGGCCGGTCATCTGGCTAAAGAGCGATTTGACCGTGCGGCGGGAGTAGAATGGAAGGACGACTCCGGCGATGTGGTGACGGAGGTCGACTACTTGGCGGAGAAGCTGATTCTAGACCGCATATGCGAAGCTTTTCCCAGCCATTCCATTCATAGCGAAGAAGCAGGCAGCATCGGCAGCGGAGATCCAGACGAATGGCTATGGCTGATCGACCCGCTTGACGGAACTAATAATTATGCGATCGGCCTGCCGCTATTTGCCGTTTCCATTACGTTAATGTATCATCGTCGGCCTGTTCTCGGCGTCGTATATGAGCCGATGACGGACAGGATGTTCGTCTCTACGGAGGGGCAAGGCGCCTTTTGCAACGGGATCGCGATTAACACAAGAGCCTCCGACCGCATCGAGCGAGGAAACGTCGGCTGGATTCAAGGCCATGTGGTACAGAGGAAGGACGTTCAAGCACTACAACTGCGACAGCATATCGACGCGAGCTTTAAACGGATGCTCCGACTATGGGCGCCGACGCTGCTATGGTGCATGTTGGCTAAAGGCGATCTGGACGCTATTGTTCTATACAACTCGGAAGGCGACGATCTGTATTCCGGTTTGCTGATGGCGAAGGAAGCGGGAGCTGTTGTCATCGATTTCGAGGGCCAGCCTTTTGAAGGAATGAAGAACGAGCCGTACTTAATCGCTTGTCACCCTGATCACCGCGAGCATATGCTGCGCGTCGTTCAAGAAGGATTGCAAAAGCTTCAGTAAGCCTATATGGGCTTGCTGAAGCTTTTCCTTTTTTAGTATCAGAGTTTGACGGAAAAGACGAGGGCAGCGAAGGGGCAGAGGGATTCTGGAGAAACGGTAGTGGTTGCTTTTAAAGCCTGATTCCTACCGCAAACCTCTATCTATTAAAGGAATCAGGCTTTAATGGCGATCGGAAGAACCCTCTGCCACGCAGCGCTTCCCCTCACTTCGAGCTTTATACAGGCCCACAGGCGTTTCGATGCTTTATCTACTTGAATCTCACTGAATCTCACGGCTCGAGGCTTTCAAGAGAGTTTACAAAACCCTATCACTTCTAGAAAAAATTCCATGATAAGCTAATAGCGAAATCATAGTCTTGCAATGGAGGGATAGTTGATGAGAAGGTTGGCAGGATTGAGGAGAAACAAGCTGAAGCTTGCAATCATGCTGGTATTCGCTCTACTGCTTCAAACGGCTTTGATCGACGGCTACAACGCGGTGAACGCGGAAGGACCGGCAGACCCGGCTCCGTTTATTGCGGCGAAGGTCGTCAATGAGAACGCAGGCAAAAAGGTGCTTTTTGACAACACGCATGCGCAAACGGCAGGTGCGGCCGACTGGGTTATCGACGGCGGCTTCTCCGACTTTGGCAATGCGCTGGCGAACAACGGTTATGATGTAAAAGAACTGCGCAAATCGACGGCTTTCACGCTGGCGGACTTAAGCGGCTACGACGTATTCGTCATCGCGGAGCCGAACATTCCGTTCAAGCAAAGCGAGCAAGCGGCGATGGCGCAATATGTGGAAGGCGGAGGAAGCATCTTCTTTATCGGAGATCACTATAATGCTGACCGCAATAAAAATCGCTGGGACGGCTCGGAGGCAATCAACGGCTACCGCCGTGGCGCCTGGACCGATCCCGCGAAAGGAATGAGCGCTGACGAGCGCAATTCGGCGGCGATGCAAGGCGTTGCCAGCTCCGATTGGCTGAGCGACAACTTCGGCGTCCGGTTCCGGTATAACGCGCTTGGCGATATTACGGCTAATCGGATTGTTGCTCCGGCGCAAGCGCTCGGCATTACGCAGGGCGTATCGGCCGTTGCGATGCATGCCGGCTCGACCCTGGCGATTACCGATCCAGCGAAAGCAAAAGGGATCGTTTACTTGCCTGAGACGAACGAAGCTTGGGGAAGCGCGGTCGATCAGGGCGTCTACAATGGCGGTGGAATTGCGGAAGGTCCATATGTAGCGGTCGCTAAAAAGGGTGCGGGCAAAGCGGCCTTCATCGGCGATTCTTCGCCGGTCGAGGATGCGACGCCGAAATATTTGCGCGAAGAAACGGGCGCGAAGAAAACGACCTATGACGGCTTCAAGGAACAGGACGACGGTGTCTTGCTCGTTAATGTGGTCAACTGGCTGTCCAAAAAGGAAAGCTATACCGCATTGAACCAAGTAAGCGGTCTGCAGCTCGATCAAGCGACGCAGCTTCACTCGTTCGAAACGCCGGCGCTGTCGACGGAGCCGCAGGCGGAGCCATGGTCCGCTCCGGCGGCCGGTTATAAATGGTATGACAGTTCGACGTTCAAGCCAGGCTCGTACGGCGCTGCCGGCGTTGTCTCCAATCCGGCTTACAGCTTCGTTCATCAGGCGCAGCTGCCGAATGCGCAGGACTTCAAAATCCGCGTCGTTGTCGCCAATTTGGCGCCAAATACAACGGTATCGGGACTGGGAGCGGGCATCTATTTGGCGGGCGGAACGCAGGTCGCGCTCTTCCAGAAAGAGGACGGCACTTGGCCGACAACGTATGGCTACAGCGCTAACTTCAGCGCAACTGCAGGAGCCGACGGCAAAGCGTACAAGGACTTGACCGTTCGAATCAAGCCGGGTACTAGCGGCGCAGCCAGTCTGCGGCTGCGATTAAACGGCAACAATCTGATTACGAACGCGGTTACGATTGCGAACGTGCCGGCGGAGCCGCTGCCGGAAATCGAGAACCCGATTCCGGCTCTAATTCCGATCGCCGAAGCTCGCGGCAAGGCGGAAGGAACGAAGGTGACGGTCGAAGGCGTTATTACGACCGAACCGGGTTCGTTCGGCGGGCAAACATTTTATTTGCAGGATGCGACCGGCGGGATATACGTTTTTCAGCAGTCAAGCGGCTTCCATCAGGGCGACCGCGTGAAGATAACGGCCCCGCTTGCCGTGTACAACACGGAGCTGGAGCTGGCCGATATTGTCTCTATTGAGAAAACAGGTACGGCGCAGTTACCGCTTCCTGCGGCTGCGCCAGCGGTCAACGAAGCAAATCAAGGGCAGCTTGTACGTCTTGGCGAAGCCACGATTGCGAATGTGATCAGCGCGACGCCTGCCGGTTCCTTCGAGTTCGACGCGGTGAGCGCGGCGGGCGGGTCGACGCATATTCGCGTCGACGCCCGTACGGGTCTGACGCAGGCATCTTTTCCATACAAGGCAGGGGATAAAGTGGAAGTGACGGGCGTCGCCTCCATCTTTCGCGGCGTTTATCAGTTGAAGCCGCGAGGAATCGCGGATATTACCGGACGAACGGATACGGCTGCTCCGGTAACGACGGCCGCGTTGTCGGCCGAACCGAATGCGTTCGGCTGGTTGAACCACGACGTAACGGTCACGCTGACGGCGAAGGACGAGGATTCCTCCGGCGAACCGGTTATCCGGTACGAGCTGGATGGAACAGCCGATGTATATGCCGGACCGATTGCGATCAACGGCGAGGGTGTTCGTCAGCTGCGCTATCATGCAGTCGATGCGGCAGGGAATGCCGAGGCGACAAAGACATTGACCGTGAAGCTGGACAAGACGGCTCCGGTTCCACAGCTGACACAATTCGGCGGTCCGGTGAAGGATATTGCGATTACCGAATCGCTTTCCTTTGAACTGACGGGATCCGATGCGTTATCCGGCGTAGACGGGAACAGCTTACGACTGAGCCTGGACGGCGCTCCGATTACAAGCGGGCAGCTGCTTGATGTGTCCAAGCTGGGCGTAGGCCGGCATATGGTAAGCTATACCGTTGCAGACCAGGCAGGCAATCAAGTGGAAGGGCTAGCGTCTTTCAATGTGAAGGAAGCTTCGAAGCCGAATGCGAAGGGTACACCCGCTGCGGGCGTCCTATCGGATAACAATGGCTACGGTAATGGGTTGCGCGGAGGCAGCTACACGGTAACGATGAATCTGTGGTGGGGCAATAATGCTTCTTCGTACAAGCTGTATGAGAACGGCGTTTTAGTTGACGAGCAAAGCTTGACCGACGCTTCGCCGTCGGCTCAAACGGCCAAAACCATTATTAACGGCAAGAAGAACGGCGTTTATACGTATACTTGCGAACTTACAAACATTTACGGAACGACGGCCTGCGCTCCTCTGACCGTTAAAGTTACAGACGCCGCTCCCGGCAAGCCAGTTCTCTCCCATGACAATTGGGATGGCGATGGCCGGTATGTCGTAGCGATGAATTTGTGGTGGGGCACAAACGCAACAGCGTATCGTCTCTATGAGAACGGATCGCTAATCGACTCGCAGAGCTTGTCGGACAAGACGCCGAGCGCGCAAAGCGCTTCGACTGCCGTCGAGGGCCGAGTACCAGGCGAATACGTTTATCGCTGCGAGCTGGAGAATGCAGCAGGGGTAACCTTGAGCGAGACGATCATTGTGAAGGTAACGAAGTAATAGAAAGCTGAAAAGCCGCCTATCCGATGCTTTAAGCATAGGGTAGGCGGCTTTTATCTGCGGGTTGGTTGAACCGGCGGTCACAGTTGGTGAACTGCCAAGCGCGGGGAGCAATCCGTTTTTCACACTTTCGAGAGCCTTCTCCTGAACGGCTTACCGCCGGTCGATTGGAGGACTACAGTACTGCTGACGAAGGGCTGACGAAGGACTGACGAAGGACAAAGCTTTTAAACCAGCCGTTTTCGAATTTGTCCGGACAGGATGTCGATGGCGGCAATCATCACGACGATACCGAGCAATATGATGCCGACGCGATCCCAGTTCCGCGTGCTTAACGCGAAAATAAGCGGCGTTCCAATGCCGCCCGCGCCGATAACGCCGAGAATGGTCGCTGAACGCATGTTAATTTCAAACCGGTAAAGCGTATAGGACAGAAAACCGGGCAGTACTTGCGGAATGACGGCATACCACAATAGCTGCAGACGGCTTGCGCCAGCTGCGGTCAAAGCTTCAATTGGCCCGCGATCGATATTCTCAATCTCGTCGGCGAACAGCTTGCCGAGCATGCCGACCGAATGGAGGCCGAGCGCGAGCATCCCGGCAAAAGAGCCTGGGCCGACCGCTTTAATAAACAGAATCGCCATAATGATCTCGGGGAAGGTACGGATGAAGCTTAACGCCATCTTGCCGGAACCAGACACGGCCCGGTAACGGCTCATATTGGTTGCCGACCAGAAGGCGAAGGGAAAGCAGACGACGGCTGACAGGAAGGTGCCCCCGATGGAGATAGCCAGCGTCTCCAGCAAGCCCCTCAGCAAATCCTCGCCGTCCGGCAAATAGACATAATCCCAATCGGGAGAGAAGATTCCTGCGAAGATCGATTTTGTAATTTGGCCCGCTGTTTCTTTAAAGCCTTCAAAGGGGATGCCTGAGAACGCCCATAGATAGACAGCCGCCAGCGCTGCATAGATCAGCCAGCGATACGGGTTTCGTTTCGGTTTGGGAACGATGGAATGCCAAGCTTTTGTCGTCATAACAGCTTCTCCCTCAATTTCGTGCCGGCGTAATCAATAACGAGAACGATCGCCAGCGTGAACAAAATGATCACGCTCGTCTTGTCGTACTGGAGAAAGCCGAGCGTCACCTCATAGTAATGGCCGATGCCGCCTGCGCCGACGAGTCCAAGTACGGCTGCTGCCCGTACGTTGATCTCGAACGTATATAAAGTAAAGGACATGAAATGAGCGCGGATCTGCGGAATGACGCCATAGACGATACGCTGAAAGCCATTTGCGCCAACGGCAGTCATCGCCTCCAGCGGGCCGGGATCGATCGTTTCCAGCGATTCGTAGCCAAGCTTGGCAATCAAGCCGATCGAGAATACCGTCAGGGCGAAAATGCCTGGAACAGGACCGATGCCGAAGATCGCCACGAACAAGGCGGCGAGAAGCAGGTCCGGAATCGTTCGCAGCAAATTCAGCAGCATTCGAACCGGATAAAAAATCCAGCCGCTGCCGATTATGTTGCGGGCACAGAGCAGCGCGACCGGGATAGCAAGAATGGCCCCCAGTGTCGTGCCGACAAGCGCCATGCGGATCGTGTCTAGCATTGCTTCCGTAATTTTTTCGAAATAGCTCCACTTCGGCGGAAACATTTCCTTCAACAGATCGAGCATGTTCGGAAGACCGGCGATCAGCTCCGATAAGGAAGCGTCGGTGCCCTTCGCGCTTGCCCATAGCAGGGCGACTAACAAAGCAATCGTGAAGTATAATTTAAGCTTTCTTGGAGGCTGAGGCCGATTTTGCGTGAGACGGGCTTTTTCGTTCGCAGAGAGGCTGCCGCTCATACCGCCAGCTCCCCGAGCAATTCGTCTGCGTGAATCGGACGGCCGTAAATTTCTGCGAACTTCTCGTCCGTCGCTTCTTCTACCGGGCCGTCGAAGACAACCTCGCCTGCGCGCAGGCCGATGATGCGCGTCGCGTACTGTCTGGCGAGATCAATAAAGTGCAGATTGACGAGCGTCGTAATGCCGAGCTCTTGATTGATTTTTTTCAAATCATCCATGACCTGCTTTGTCGTCAAAGGGTCGAGGGAAGCGACCGGCTCGTCAGCCAAAATAATTTTCGCCTCCTGTGCCAGTACGCGAGCAATGGCAACGCGCTGCTGCTGGCCGCCCGACAGCTCATCGGCTCTGGCGTAAGCTTTATCGACGATGCCGACGCGGTTAAGCGCTTCAAACGCAAGATCGATATCTTTTTTCGGAAATAGGCCGAGCACGGTTCGCAACGTGGAATAGTAGCCAACGCGGCCGGCAAGCACATTGCGGAGAACGGTGGAGCGCTTGACGAGATTGAAGCTTTGGAAAATCATGCCGATGTCGCGGCGAATCATCCGCAGCCGTTTGCCGGAGGCGCTTGTAATAGAGGAGCCGTCGATCTGAATCTCGCCTTCGGTTATATCGTGCAACCGATTGATCGAACGGAGCAGCGTCGATTTGCCCGCGCCGGACAAGCCGACGACCGCAATGAATTCGCCTTTCTCGATCGTTAAGTTGATGCCGTTCAGGCCTTTCGTCCGGTTCGGATACGTTTTGGACACATTGCGGATTTCAATCATGCTCATGCCGATTCATTCCTTTGATTTAAGATATAAGAACAGCTTCGGCCAGTACGGATAAATCGCCGTACTGGCCTGGTAAAGCCTGCTATGCGCGCGCTATGAGGTTAGATAAAGCTAGAACGCGGCCTGCTCGGTTTTTACTTTCTCGCCATACTCTCGAACAATGTTGAAAATGCTGTCTTCCGATTTTACGTAGCCTTCATGGGAATAGATTTCTTTAATGATTTTATGGCCTTCCGGATCTTGGCCGATATCGATAAACGCCTGTTGGAGTTTAGCCGACCATTCTGGGTTCATGTCGGAACGGACGGAGATCGTGTCGTTCGGAATTTTTTCCGTAAACGTCAGTACACGCGTATCTTTGAAGACGTTCGGATAGTCTTTGCTGACGATATTGCGGGCGTCCTGGAAAATAGCGGCCGCGTCGACGTCGCCGTTCAGTACCGAGATAACGCCTTGATCGTGGCCTTTTACAGTAACCGGCACAACATCCTTCAGCGGATCGAGGCTTGCTTCCATCAGCTTGCCGGCTGGCCATACGAAACCGGCGGAGGAAGTCACGTTTTGATAGGCGATTTTTTTGCCCTTCAAGTCTTCGATCTTTTGAATTGGAGAATCGTTTTTGACGATAATCATCGATTTGTAGAAATCGACCAGTTGGTCCGTCGGGGCGCCTGTATCGTCTTGTACGCCAAAGCGCTGCGCTTGGAGAATGACTTCGGCTGCTCCTTTTTCTTTAGCGAGCACATATGCGGTAGGAGGGAGGAAGCCGACGTCGACTTTTTTGGAAGCCATCGCTTCAATGATCGTATTGTAGTCTGTCGAGATGCTTACTTGAACCGGGATGCCCAGCTTGTCTCCGAGCAGCTTCTCAAGCGGCTTTGCTTTCGCTTCGAGCGTGTCGGCGTTTTGCGAAGGAACGAATTGTACGGTCAGCTTTTCCGGTACGTAGCCTTCGGGTTTTGGCTCTTCGGTTGCTGGAGCTTTCGTTTCGGCCGGCGTATTCGTGGAACCGGCATTGCCGTTCGAGCCGCCATTCGCCGAGTTGTCGGTCTTCGCTCCGCATGCGCTGACGATCGATACGGTAACGAGCAGGGACAGAAGAAGTGCAGTCATCTTTTTCAACCTAAAACCCTCCATAAACTACTATTTTTGTTTGCTTGTTCAATATAGGCATTGAATGTTATCGCCTCTTTAACGGAGAAATAAGCTTTTGTAAAGATTGGAACCTCTCGTTAAAAAGTGGATAATAACCTGTTACTATAGATGAAACTATAATGATAGAATGCGAACTGTTGAACAGCTTGCGAGGAGAGAGGGATTCGAGAATGGGAGCTGGCGAAAGAAAAGATAGAGAGCATCCTTATCATTGTGTCATACTGGCGACAAGCGACGTGCACGGTCATATTATGCCGGTCGATTACGCAACGGGGGAGCCGAAGGACGCGTCTCTGGCAAAGCTGGGGACACTGATCCGAGCGGAGCGAGCAGAGAGCCCAGAGCTGCTGCTGATCGATAACGGCGATGCGCTGCAGGGTACCCCTTTGACGTATTATGCTGCTGCGGCTTTTGGCAGAGAAGAGAATACGGATACGGAGCGCCTGCATCCGGTCGTTTTGGCAATGAATGCACTGGACTACGACGCGGCGGTGCCGGGCAACCATGAATTCAACTACGGCATGGGACTGCTTCGCAAGGCTGTGCGCGATTCGTCTTTTCCATGGCTCTCCGCGAGCGTTGTGGAACAGGCGTCGGGAGTGCCTGCATTCGGCAAGCCTTATAAGATAAAGATGTTGAACGGCGGCCGGATCAAAGCGGCCGTGCTCGGTGCGACGACCGGTTATATTCCGAATTGGGAGCGTCCCGAGCACATCGAAGGTCTTCAATTTGTCGGCGCGTTGGAAGCCGTGGCGTACTGGGCCGACTATATCCATAGGGAGGAACGTCCCGATATACTTATCGTCGCCTATCACGGCGGCTTCGAACGAGACTTGGAGACCGGCGAGGAGGCGGAGCGGCAAACGGGCGAAAATGAGGGATACACCATCTGCAAAGCGGCGAAGGAGCTTGGCATCGACGCGCTTATTACCGGACATCAGCACCGATTTCTGGCGACCCGGATTTACGGGATACCGGTCGTTCAGCCCGGCAACAATGGCATGGCGATTGGCAAAATTGTTTTGGAGCTGGTTGAAGCGGAGAACAGCAAGTGGAGCGTAAGCGCGGGAGAAGCGGAGCTGCTCTATCCGCTGGCGGCTACGCAGCCTGACGAGCGCGTTCAGGAAGCTGCGGGTCCCGTGCATGATGAGACCGGGCGCTGGATCGATCTGCCGGTCGGCAAGGTTGTAGGAGGCATGGCGGTCGGAGATCCGCTTGCCTGCCGAAGCCGGGACAATTCGTTTATCTCCTTCGTCCATCGTGTCCAATTGGAGGCAAGCGGAGCTCAGCTTTCGTGTGCGGCGCTGTTGAGCGAGCGGACCGCTGGCTTCGGACCGGTAGTGACAATGCGAGACGTGCTGGCCAACTTCATGTTCCCGAATACGATTATGGTACTTAAGCTTTCCGGCCGCGATATCCGAGAGGCGCTGGAGCAGAGCGCCCGTTATTTCCGGCTGCATCTGGACGGCAAGCTGGGCATTGATCCGGCATATACGGAGCCGAAAGCGCAACATTACAACTACGATATGTGGAGCGGCATCGAGTACGAATTGGATATTCGTATGCCAGTCGGGAGAAGGGTAACGAAGCTGGAGCGGCATGGGAAGCCGGTGACGGACGATTCGTCGTATGAGGTGGTCATGAACAATTATCGCGCGGGCGGCGGCGGGGACTACGACATGTTTCGCGGCAAGCCGATCATGCGCGAAGTTGCAGTCGAAATGGCGGAGCTGGTGGCCGATTACTTCCGTAGGCATGGCGAGGTCGAGGCGGAATGCTCGGAAGAGTGGCGTGTCGTTTATTGAAGGGAGACTGTTCGACCTGGCCTTTTCCGGGTAAAATGGACAAATAACCAATAATGGAACGCGGACAGCAAGGGAGTTTGTTCATGAACATGGAGATAGAGCTAGAGAAGATAAAGACGCTAGGCAAACCGGTCGATTACGAACCGCATGTATTTCGTAACTATCCGATCGATTATTTATACCCTTACGTCAATATGCAGACGCTGATCGGCTATCATATGGGTCTTGGGAGCAAGCTGGCGGATCGCCTGCGGGAAGGCGACGAGAAAGCGGTCATGCTGCAGGAACTGATTGACGGATTGTACGCAGAAGCGAAAAGAGACGGAATCATTCAAGCGAACGGGATGTTTCGCTTCTTTCCCGCGCAATCGTCGGGCGATGAGGTGTTGGTGTACGATCCTGCGGAGGAAGGGAAGGTGCTGCAGCGGTTTTCGTTTCCGAGGCAGCAGGAAGCGCCGCATCGATGCATAGCCGACTATATTCGGCCTGTGGGAAGCGGGGAAATGGACAGCATCGGTTTCTGCATCGTAACGGCAGGAATTGGTGTAAGAGAGCTGGCCGAAGAGTGGAAGGAGAAGGGTGATTACTTGCGCTGTCATGCGCTGCAGGCGATCGCCATCGAGACGGCGGAAGCTTTTATGGAGCGGATTCATCATATGATGCGCGATTTTTGCGGATACCCCGATGCGATGGAAATGACGATGCAGGACCGGTTTGCCGCGAAATACAAGGGGCAACGGTTTTCGTTTGGCTACCCGGCTTGTCCGAATTTGGATGGGCAGCAGCAGCTGTATGCGTTATTGCAGCCTGCGGATATCGGCATTGAAATTACGGAAGGCTGCATGCTAGATCCGGAAGCATCGGTAGCGGCATTTGTCGTTTCGCACCCGGATGCGCGGTACTTCGCCATTTAAATCGGAGACGCTGTTTTGGCCGCAATATGGGGGGCTGGATCTGCTCTTTGTGATCGAGGTGCAACCGAGGCGTATAGATGAGGTATTGCAGCAGGCTTGCAGGGGGCAGGGCTGCTCTGATTAGCGACAGACCACTTTTGACAGAGCTTATAGAGGGGAGGAGTCGACATGACGGAAACAGCAAGAACGGGAACGGGAGCCAGCGAAGCCCACAGCCGTTTGCTGGCAGACAGCTTTAAACGATGGACAGGCCAGGATTTGCTTGCATTAGCCGGCGATTACGGTACGGAAGGAGCGACTTGTGCCGCTTCGGACGCGGAGTTGGCAGAAAAACTGAATGCTGCTCCTTTTGTGCTATTGTCGCATGGCACGGAAACCGATCCTGTGCTGAATTTTGGAAATGAGCGGGCGCTAAGGCTATGGGAAATGAGCTGGACCGAGCTGACAAGCACGCCTTCCAGGCTGACTGCTGAGCCTATGGAGCGGGCGGAACGGGACCGTTTTTTCGAACGGGTGACCGCTGACGGATATGTCGACAATTATACGGGCGTGCGAATTTCAAAGTCGGGGCTGCGATTTTATATTGTAAATGCAACAGTGTGGAATTTGGTCGACGAGCAAGGGAACTATTGCGGTCAAGCTGCTGCGTTTGTCGATTTTCGTTATTTGTAGGGCAGACGATATGCGGTCGTCGTCATCGTGTTGCGTCCTGACTCTATGCAGCTCTGCCGCTTTAATGGTACTAAGAAAGTTAGAACTGCCGCCTTGCCTTCGGTCTTGATACGATAGGATCATTCCAATCAACATTTCGGGGCAGGTGGCGGCGGATGATGACAGTATCGGAGCAAAAAGCGCTCAATGAGTTCGGGGAACCGGAAGGCGGAGGGAGATTACGAAACGGTGTTAGGACCGTTCTCACTTATTTCTTTGCCAAGCTTGCTGCGGCAGGCGGTCTGTATGTGTTGGTTCTGCTGTGCATCGCAGGGCTTGATCTTTACGAATGGTCGAGTACGGCCAAATCGTTGTTCATTTGGTATTTGGTCTACGGCTTTGGCATTGCGTATGCAGCGGCCGCGGACGTGGTAGTCCGCTTCATTCGGGCGGAGCCGAAGGCGAAAGCCTTCATTCGATATGCTCTCTACGGCATGGGCGGCTATATTCCGTTCTTCTTTTTCCATAAATCGATTGTTTCTATTCCGTTCGTAGTGATATTCGGAACGTTGGGCTGCATTTGCGCATTGTTCTTCGCCGTGGCGGACGGGGTTATGCGGAAGAGTCTTCGGCTTTCAATATTGGTTGGATTGACGCTGCTTGCTTTGCATTTGGTGCTGGCAGGCTCAGATTTGTCGCTGACGAAAAATTGGACGGAAGTGCAAACGGACCGAGGGTACGAAGCCAGCTTCGAATATTTCCGCGGAGAGCGCGCGGTGCCGATTCAGCTAGGCGAAGGCGAGACGATTCGTTTTAAAATAAACTGGACGAATCGAAACTATGGCGGCTACGGAATGAGCGTCAAAGACGGACGGGATAAAGCGGTGAGCATGCAAGAGCATAGCGACGGCTCGCTGTCTTTTCGCGCGGAGCGGTCGGGGGAGTATTCCATTATGCTGTGGGGGGACAACTTGCGAGGGGCCGTCAAGATTGATTGGGATATATCGCGAGAGTGATGGCTTGCACGTAGGTTCAAAGTTATATGGGATTTATCTGAAAGAGAAGCGTTGTGTTCCCGATACCAGTCTAGGTAAGTGGAGTAAAAACAGATGTTGCGGCGCTGTCGTCTGAAATGGACATTTTCGGCTGCCCGTGCTATTCTTTTTAATACTTTCATGTTCTGCCGGACAGCCGGAGACCATCGCTATGGAGCGATCGTCTGCGGCCTTTTTTGTTTGTTGGGAGGACGGGAAGAACGCTGTCCGGCTTCTTGTAATACGATACTTATAGTTCATGATTGACGGTGCGGACAGTAAAAAGAAATCGGAGGTGGACGGAGATGACTGCGAGAAGGTCAATCGGGTCAGAGCTGTCGGAGGAAACGTCGTTTCCGGGCGCCGTTTATGCAGCCGCTGTTCTGCAGCCGGCGTACGACAATGCGAAACGCGAGCTGTTGGAACCGATGATGGCGGTGCACAAGGCGCACTTGATTATGTTGTTCGAACAAGGACTTGTTCGGGAACAGGAGACGGCACGCATCGCAGCGGCATTGGAACGGCTAAACTTGCGGGTATTGAAGGAAGGTGTGTATACCGGACGATTCGAGGATTTATTTTTTGAAGTAGAGCATCGGTTGTACGAATTAGACCCGGCGGCCGGCAATTTGCATTTGGCGCGCAGCCGCAACGATATGGGCATTGCCATTTACCGAATCGTACTGCGGGAGAAGCTGCTATCGGCTTTGGACGCTGCCCTAGAGCTTCATGCGACGCTCCGCTCTTTTGCAGAGAAGCACGTTTCGACGTTGATGATTGCCCATACGCATACGCAGCAGGCGCAGCCGACTACTCTCGGTCATTACATCGCCGCCGTCGCCGACTCGCTGTCCCGCGATATACGCCGGTTGCTTGCTGCGTATGACGGCTGCAATCGGAGCAGCATGGGCGCGGCTGCGCTGACGACATCCGGTTTTGCGATCAGCCGAGAACGAATCGCGGATCTGCTTGGTTTTGATGAGCTGATCGAGAATGCTTACGATGCGGTGAGCGGCTCCGATTATATCGGCGAGACTGCATCGGCTGTACAGCTGGCCGCAACCGGTCTCGGACGTTTTGTACAGGAGCTGCTGCTCTGGTGCATGCAAGAATTCGGTGTCGCCCGCGTTGCAGCCCCTTATGTGCAGGTCAGTTCCATCATGCCGCAAAAACGAAACCCGGTCTCGGTCGAGCATGCCCGGTCGCTGCTGTCCAGCGCCGTAGGCGACGCGCAGACCGTGCTTTCGATGATGCACAATACGCCGTTCGGCGACATCGTCGATACGGAAGACGATATGCAGCCCTATGCGTGGCGAAGCTTAGGCACGTTAGAGGCAGTGTATCGTTTGCTCGCCCGCGTAGTTGCGACGCTCGAAATCGACGAGCAGACGCTTCGCCGCCGCGCCGAGAACAGCTTTGCTGTCGTAACGGAGCTCGCGGATACGCTTGTACGGCGAGAGGGTTTGCCTTTCCGAACGGCTCATGCTGTCGTTAGCAGGCTGGTCGAGACTGCATTGGCTGCGGGCGGCAGGTCGCCTTCGGAGTTGAGCCTGGAGCGTTTGCGTGAGGCGGCGGCAGCAAATGGAATCGACAGGCTCCGAATTACGGAGACGGAGCTACGGCAGGCGCTGGACCCGGACCATTTTGTACAGGTCCGCGATTTGCCAGGCGGTCCTGCGCGCACTGAACTGGAGCGGGCGCTGCGCGTTCAAAGCGAACGGCACGCGGAGCAGCGCCGATCGGTGGAACAGCGCCGTCGCGCGGTGAGCGAGGCTTGGCGGCGGCTGGAAGTGTTAATCGCGGCTCAAGCCGCGCATGTGAGCGGCTTGGAATGAGCCTTTGGATGAAGACGACTTGTATGAGCGTCTCGTCGGTATAAGCTGCTGGTGTGATGCTGCTTCGTATACTGTCGGAGTTAAGCTACGGCGGTTATTATGAGCTTTTACTTGGCGCACAGAAGTTGCTTAGAACGTCGACGAGCTGATTAGTCATTATATACACGGGGTATGTACTCACTAGATACGTTGGTGCCTTTCGAAAACGCAATAACGCAGACTAGATGAGGCGAGCAAAGACAATCTGATGTGTCGCTCTTGAAATAACTGCTATTATGCAGTTATTTCAAGAGCGAAAGTCGCTTCACGAAGAAATAAATGCTGAAATGCAGTTATTTCCTCCTATAGTGGGCCAAACCATATGCTTAAAAGGGAAATAACTGCCAAACGGCAGTTATTTCCCTTTTTGATGCAATTAAACGAGAAAATAACTGCAAAATCGCAGTTATTCGTACTGACAAACAAATTGTAGATAGCCTGTTGCGTCCCAGCAACCATCCGTCGAACCCAGTTAGCGCCCGAACCAAAGTTAGTTATCACCCGTCGAACCCAGTTAGCGCCCGAACCAACGTTAGTTATCACCCGACGAGCTCAGTCAGCGCCGGACTAATGTTAGTGTCACCTGTCGAGCTCAGTCAGCGCCGGACTAAAGTTAGTTATCACCTGTCGAGCTCAGTCAGCGCCGGACTAAAGTTAGTTATCACCTGTCGAGCTCAGTCAACGCCGGACTAAAGTTAGTTGTCACCTGTTGAGCTCAGTCAGCGCCGGACTAAAGTTAGTTGTCACCTGTCGAGCTCAGTCAGCACTGGACTAAAGTTAGTTGTCACCTGTCGAGCTCAGTCAGCACTGGACTAAAGTTAGTTATCACCCGTCGAGCTCAGTCAGCGCCGGACTAAAGTTAGTTATCATCCGTCGAACCCAGTCAGCGCTCGAACCAACGTTAGTTACCAACCAACGAGCCCAACCTACACTTCGACTAACAATAGTAACCAATAGCCTTACTCAGTTTGAATTCTAGCCGAACGTTGCGTCGTATCTCTCGCATACGAAGCCTGCTCAACCGGTCGGCGTCAGGTCGATATCGACAGGGGGCATTTTGCCTCTTTTTAATTCTCGGATGGTGTAGCCAAAGTCCATTTGAAAATGCGGATAATCGCGGAAGCCTTCCCAATCTCCTCCCCATGCGAATCCGAGCTTTTTGGCGATTTCTACAACTTCCATCCAGTCTGATTTGCCGTTGCCGTTACCGTCGTATTCCAAATCCCATAAAACTTTGCCGGATTTGGTTTTGATCGCGAAGTCGATCGCCAGCCCATAATTGTGAAAGGAATCGCCTCCCTTAGCATGCGTGACGATTGATCCGGCAGCGCTGCGGCCCTGCTCATATAATGCATTCTGCTCCTCATGCGATCGGAATCCGTCTGTAATTAGTATCCGAATTCCTTTGTCTGCCGCGCGGGCGACAAGCTCGGTTTTTTTCGCCTCGACAACGGGGTGGAGGCCTTGCACAACAACAGGCACATTCTCCTCCCGCTGCAAATCAGGGAACAGGCGGTTCAATACGGCCCCTCCGCCGACGCCGCTCCAGATGACGAGAGCCATCAGCATCAGAATAATAAAGGTCATTAGAGGGCTTTTCTTCGGTTTGCTGCGGACCAAGCCTCGTGAAACGGACGAATCGCCGGACGGCCAATTTTGATTAGGCGGTATATTCATAGTCTAGTAATCTCCCGAATTTGATTCTGTCATACTAGTCTATCATATAGAATAGTGCGGCGCCCCCGACCTGGGTTGGGGAGATATAGCGAATATGGTAGAATGAATCCAATTGTAAAAAATAGTAGTTACCTTCTCCATCTATCATTGCTGGAATCGATTTATTCGCTTGCCGAAGGGGGAATTTGCTCGCTATGTCACCATCCAAGTTATGGCTCATAAAGCTGTATCCATTTGTTGTTTTCGGTTTTGTCTATTTTGTGCTGAGCTTTTTTATTTTTTCGGACTATTCTTTATTCGCCATCGTTTTGTTGTTTTTCATCGCCCGGTGGCTCCGCCAACATACTTTCAAAATCAAAGTCAGACGGTTTATGCTTTGGTTCAATGTGGCGCTGATCGGAGCCATGCTCTTGGGCGGCTTTTACGGCATACAATTTCAAATGTTGAACGGCAAGGTCTATGTGTCGGGTTGGTCTGTTTCTCTGAAAGAAGGAGCGGAGGGTGAAGACGGACAGAAGGAAGCAACGATCAATTACACTATTGATATTGTAAATCGCAGTAAAAAACCGGCGCTCATCACGGAAGTCATTCCGGTATACAAAGGGGATTTCCAGGGCAGTGCGATGCCCGGCAATCATCGAATCGACGTGAATGAAAAAGTACAAGCCGGCCAAACTTTAGTGAAATCAGGGCAGCTTCGCGTCCGGTTGGATTCATCCATGCAGCAGGCCGAGGAGGACGAATCGAACGTATTCCCTATTCAAGAGTTTTCGGTCGATTATAAAAAAAGATGGCTGTTCTTGTGGTGGTCATAAGCCGTCCCAGGAGTACCGTGGCATGAAAACCTTCCATTATCTTTGCGATGCCGTCTATCGAATCGTTTGATAGGATAGAGGGATTGAGAGTGTACCCAGTTAAAGGAGTGGCTCAATCCGATGCAAGGCAAGTGGAAAAAGAAAAGAAACAAGCAGTCCGTGACTATCGCGCTGTCGGCGATTTTAATCGCCGCGACGACAATGGCAACGGCAACGCCCGTGCTGTCTGCGGCACCGCTGACGATTCCGAAGGCGTTCGCGGCAGTGGGAGCGGCTCAGCCTTTTAACGATATTGCAGGCAGCTTTGCCAAAGATTCGATTCTACGACTCTATCAAGAACAGATTTTGGCTGGCACATCGCCGAATACGTTTTCTCCTGCAAGACCGGTGACGCGCGCGGAATTCGTAACGATGCTGAACCGGATGCTAGGACTCGAGCAAGCGAACAGTCCGGTATCGCCGTTTGCTGACGTTGACCGGAAAGCGTGGTACTACGGATCGGTGCAAGCTGCGGTTCAGTTAGGCTTGGCTGATGGAATCGCTCCAAACCAGTTTGCGCCGTCCAAGCCTGTGACGAGACAGGAAGCGGCGGTGCTGCTCGGACGGGCGCTCAAACAGAACGGAACGGCGAAAGGACCGGCTTCATACAACGATGGTAAAGAGCTGGCGTCATGGGCCGAAGCATCCGTCGCAGCTATGCAGGAGCTGGGTTTAATGCTAGGCGACCGTAACGGACGCTTCCGTCCAAAGGACTCGCTGACCAGGCAGGAAACCGCTGCAGTGCTAGACCGCGCATTGTTGAACAAGCAATGGTCCGAGGAGCTTGCGACGGAACCGGCTCAGCGCATTCAGCTTGGCTGGCAGTACGGACAATCAACGGCCGAATTCGAACGCTCCGTCAAACAGTCGACGGTCAATACGCTGTCTCCGCGGTGGTATTTTACCGAGAGTGCAGGGAAAATTAAAGATGGCACCGATCAGGCGTTATTGCAATGGGCTAAAGCAAATCATAAAACGGTGTGGGCGATGGTCGGTAACCGCTCCAACCAAGAGCTTACGCATCAACTGCTTTCTAACCGGCAGTACCGCGAGACGCTTGTCCAAAACCTCGCCGATCAAGCGCGCAAATATAAGCTCGACGGCTTGAATATCGATTTCGAAAATGTAGCTCCGAAGGACCGGAACGACATGACTGCATTCATCCGTTCGCTGGCAGAGAAGCTTCGCCCGCTTGGAGTCGTCCTCTCCGTCAACGTTTCCCCAGATCGGGATAGCGATTGGACGGAGGCTTTCGACTATAAAGAGCTGGGCAAGCTTGCTAATTATATTGTGCTGATGGGATACGACGAGCATTGGGACGGCAGTCCGATTGCGGGCTCGGTTGCTTCATGGCCTTATATTAACGATTATACGTTCAAGCTGCTGGAGAGCGTCCCAGCTTCCAAAACGATTTTGGCGCTGCCGTTCTATAACCGGGATTGGATATTGGATGAAAGCGGAAAGTCGACGTCGTCGCGTATACTCTCGCTTCAGGAGCAAAATGATTTGCTGCTGAAGCGTCAATTGAAGCCGTTATGGAACGAGCCGCTAGCCCAGTACACGGTCAACTATGCCAGTGGAGGCTCGTCTCATCGAATTTGGCTGGAAGACGGCCGGTCGCTTGCCCGCAAATACCGCGTGGCCGTTACGCAAGAGCTTGCGGGAGCTGCTTATTGGTACATCGGCGGCGAGAGTCCGGACATTTGGGCTAGTTTGCGCAATGCCGAGCGTTATTATGGGTACGTTTTTAAATAAAATGGGGGCTCAAATTAAAAGAGAAAGCAGTGCTTGACTTGAAGAGAGAGAAAGCGCTGCGGGTCAGAGGGTTCTTTCGATCGCCATTAAAGCCTGATTTTTTTTAACGGAACCACATGCCTGCGCAAAAACGTAGGCAGTGGTTCTTTTTTTAACCGTCTAAATATGACATGATAAGGCAAGGAGGTGAACGGAGTGTATTCGGATATTACGTTTGCAAGCGACCGTCCGGTTTATATTCAAGTGAAGGATTATATGAAAAAGCTGATCCGGAAGGGCGCGCTGCAGGCTGATCAGAAGCTTCCGTCCACCAGAGAAATAAGCGTACTCATGAATATTAGCCGAAATACGGCCGTTACCGCCTATACCGAGCTGGAAGAGGAAGGCTTTATATACGCCGTTCGCGGAAAAGGCAACTTCGTTGCTGCCGGAGCGGCAGGCGGAACCAGCGACCGGTTGAGCGTTCAAGCGGAACGGGAGCCGGCAAGGCTGGACTGGCGGCAGCGTGCGAGCGACTACGCGCGCCAAGCGGAACAGATGGATTTGATGAAGCATGGCATACGCGCGGAAAAAGGCTCTATTTTATTCACGAGCATTGCGCCCGACGAGAAGCTGTTCGATCTGCAAAACGTCAAACGTGCGTTTCTCGATCGGATGTCCATCGAAGGCGAAGTGCTGCTCAATTACGGCTACGCTAAAGGCTATAAACCCCTTATCGATTATTTGCTTCGCTATATGGAAAACAAGGGCGTCGATCTGACAGGCAAGGATCTGCTCATTACGAACGGGTTTACGGAAGCATTCGAACTGGTGCTGTCCGCGATCGGTCAGCGTTACGGCGCCGCGTTGTGTGAAAATCCGACGCATCAAACGGCGATCAAAAATATGAAGCTGCACGGCTACGGAATTACCGGCGTCGACATGGAGAAAGACGGACTCGATCTGCGGCAGTTGGAGAAGGAATTGGGCTCGAGGCCATTCGATCTCGCCTATCTTGTCCCTTCCTATCATAATCCGACCGGGATTGTCATGGCGCCGGAGAAGAGAACGGAAGCGCTTCGCCTGCTGTCCGGCTATGAGGTGCCAGTTATCGAGGACGGATTCAACGAGGAGCTGCGCTACTCCGGTTCCCATGTTGCTCCGCTCATCGCATCGGCCGGCGCAGGAAATGGCGTTATCTATTTGGGCAGCTACTCCAAAATTCTGTTTCCCGGCCTGAGAGTCGGCTGGATTTTGGCGGACAAAGAGCTGATTGGCTTGCTGGAGAGCATGAAGCGGGCTCGCACGATTCATACGTCGACGCTCGATCAGTCGCTTCTCTATCAATATTTGAGCAACGGAAATTTCGAGAAATATTTGAAAAAAGCAAGAGCGGAGTATAAGCGCAAGTATGAGCTGGCTACAGCCTGCATCAAAGCGCATGTCCCGTATCAAACGCTATCGGGCGACGGCGGATTGCATCTGTTCCTTGCATTCGAGGAAACGTTTCATACACGGCAGCTGCTGGAGGCTTGCAAGCGGAAAGGCGTCGTTTTTACGCCGGGCGATATTTTTTATACAAAGGAAGGCCAAGGCGGACATACAATGAGGCTCGGCTTCTCCAGAGTGTCCGACGAGGATATCGAGGCTGGCATTCGCATTATTGGCGAGACGGCCAAGGAATTGTTTTATTAAGGCGACCGCGAGGAGCCGCCGCCGTTTAAAGAGAAATGAATCATACGACAGACAAACAAGAATGGGAGCGTGCACAATGAAAGTTGGCGTTATTATGGGCGGAGTATCTTCGGAGAGGGAAGTTTCACTGTTGACCGGACAAGAGATGATCAAAAATTTGGACCGCTCCAAATACGAGGTTGTGCCCGTTGAAATTAATAGCAAGCGCGATTTGATCGATAAAGCGGCAGGACTCGATATTGCGCTGCTTGCTTTGCACGGCAAATACGGCGAGGACGGAACCGTTCAAGGCACGTTGGAATCGCTAGGCGTTCCCTACACCGGCTGTGGAGTGCTGTCCAGCAGCGTAAGCATGGATAAAGAGCTATCCAAGAAGCTGATGCGCTTCGAAAACATTTCGACTGGCGATTGGGTGCAGGTTGGCAGCATGGAAGAGCTGGCAGCGGCGGATGTGGAAGGTCGTATCGGTTTTCCGGTCGTCGTAAAGCCGAACTCCGGAGGTTCCAGCATCGGAACACAGCTGGTCAAATCGCAGGATGCGCTGGAAGCCGCTGTTGAGGACGCTTTGAAATGGGATGCGTCCGTTATGATCGAGCAGTTTATCGGCGGCGACGAAATTACGTGCGCCATTTTGAATGGCGAAATGCTGCCGGTTGTCGCTATTAAGGCCAATTCGGAATTTTTTGATTATACGTCCAAATACGCCGACAACGGCGCGGAAGAACGGGTGATCGACTTGCCGGCGGATGTGCACGCACGCGTCGAGCAAGCGGCCCTTGCCACCTACAAGGCGCTGAAATGCAGCGTCTACGCTCGCATCGATATGATTATTAAAGACGGCGTTCCCTATGTGCTGGAAGCGAACACGCTGCCTGGGCTGACTAAAAATAGCTTGCTGCCAAAAAGCGCGGCGGCAGCTGGTATTTCGTTCGGTGATTTGTTGGACCGTATTATTGAATATTCGTTGACGGAGAGAAAACGAGAAAAGTAAGGAGTTAAGCGATATGATAACGAAGAGCGATTACCTGTCGCCGCTAGCGCGCGACATTCCACCATCAGGCATCCGGAAGTTTTTTAACGCGGCGGCGGGCGGCAAGGATATTATTTCCTTAGGCGTCGGTGAGCCGGACTTCACTACCCCGCTTGCGGTGAGGCGAGCCTGCGTAGAGGCGATCGACAAAGGACGGACGACTTATTCGCCTAACGAAGGCTTATTGGAGCTGCGTGAGGAGATCGCCTCTTATTTGGACAGCAGCTTCGGGATCAGTTATGATCCAGTCGACGAAGTGTTGGTGACGGTCGGCGGAAGCGAGGCGATTGATTTGGCGCTTCGCGTGCTGGTCGCGCCGGGCGACGAGGTGATCGTTCCTGTTCCGACTTATATCGCTTATTCACCGATCACCCATTTGAACGGCGGCCGCGCGGTCGAGGTGGAGACGTACGCTGAGGACGGGTTCAAGCTGACGGCGGAAGCGCTCCGAAGCTGCATTACGCCGCGTTCCAAGCTGCTTATGGTCAGCTATCCGAATAATCCGACGGGAGGCATCATGACGTATGAGGATTGGCTGCCGATTGCGGAAGTCGTCGAAGAGCATGACCTCATCGTCCTAACGGATGAAATATATGCCGAGCTCACTTACGGCCGTACACATGTGAGCCTTGCTTCGCTGCCCGGCATGAAGGATCGGACAATTGTTGTCAGCGGTTTCTCCAAGGCGTTCGCGATGACGGGCTGGCGGGTCGGTTACGTCTGCGGCCATCCCGATTTTATCGATGCAATGCGCAAGGTTCATCAATATTCTATTATTTGCGCACCTATACTCGGACAGATCGCCGCGCTCGAATCGTTGCGCCACGGCATGGCGGAGAAGGATGAAATGATGCATGCCTACAACCATCGCCGTCGCATGTTCGTACAAGGACTGCGGGACATCGGATTATCCTGCCATGAGCCGGAAGGAGCCTTCTACGTATTCCCGTCGGTCGCTTCGACTGGATTAAGCTCGCAGGAGTTTGCCGAGCGACTGCTTCGCGAAGCGAAGGTTGCTGCCGTACCGGGCAGTGTATTTGGTCCCGGCGGCGAAGGGTTCATCCGCTGTTCCTACGCGGCATCCGAAGCGAATTTGAAGGCGGCGCTGGAACGAATGGACCGCTGGCTCCGTCAGCTTTAAATCGAAAGGCAGCCTGCCGATAGCAAGGAGAATGTTCATACTCCTTCGCTGTTGGCAGGCTGCCTTTTTGCTATTTCATTTAGCTTAGGATGGCTTTTGGATAATAGCTTGCAAAATTTCTTTCCAGCTAGCCTCGTCGGAGGAGAGAAAATGGCCTGCCTCTTTATGCGTTTGCAGGCGGCTTGTCGGCATTCTAGCGGCCAGCTTGCGGATCTCATCGAAAGGAGCCATGCGATCTGCTTCGCCATGCCAGATTAGAACGGGGATGGTAATAGCGGCCGGGTCGAAGCCCCAGTCCTGAGATAGCAGTCCGGGCTCCGATGCAGCTTCCTCCGGCCCTTGGCGCAGAGCTTCGCCAAGATGCATCATGAACTCGCTAAAATGCTCATCCGTCTGCATGAACTGGCGATCCCAATCCGTCAGATGGCCGTTGCCGCCGCGCAGCGAACGCAGAAATTTATCGGGCGATTGCTCGATCATTTTTTTCTGCGCATTATAGCTGAGCCGCAGCAGCCAAGGCACTCTTTTGCTTAACGTAAAGGCAAAACGGTTGGCTGCGGACATCGATTTCGGCGGTTTTCCTCCGGGAAACGGAGCGGCGCTCGAGACCATCGTTGCGCTCGTCAGCCGCTCAGGTATTACGTAGGCGCATGCCGCTGCATAGACGCCGCCTCCCGAAACGCCGAGAACCGCAAACCGTTCCAGGCCGAGGGCATCAGCCAGCGCCGCGACATCGCTCGGCCAGTCAAGCACGCGCCTGCCGGGCAGCCTGTCGGAGGCGCCGAAGCCAGGCCTGTCCGTACTAATGAGCCGGATTTGAAGCGAGGCTGCCGTCTCGTCGTCCTCTGTAAACCAAAGTCTGGAGCCTGGGGTTCCGTGGAATATAAAAACAGGGAAGCCGTCTGCCGCTCCATACTCGGTATAGGCAAGCTTTCGTTTGTCTTTTAGTTCAATCGTTAACGGCTGAGATGGATTTTGCATCGTCACACTCCTTTATAGTAATTTCTGTTAAATCTAGCATAATGCAATAGAATGGTCAAAAAAGGGGGGGCGGAATTAGGGTAAGGGAGAGCGAGTACGGTTTGTTCCAAATGACAGGAAACGGACTGTTTGTTGAAGGAATAGGCCCATTTAGGTTAAGCGCTTTTGTGCTATAATGCTAAATACGAGTATAGAGCGGTGAAGGTTCGGAAAGGAGGTGCCCCGCTTATGCCGATCGAGATCGGTCTCGCCGGCTGGGGCGATCAGGATCGTCTTTATGGCCCAGGCGTTAAGGCAAAGGACAAGCTGCGAGAATATGCCAAACATTTTCCGCTGGTCGAGGTGGACAGCAGCTTTTACGCCATTCAACCGAAAGAGCGATTCGAGAAGTGGACGGCGGAGACGCCAGACAGCCTTCATTTTATTGTGAAAGCTTATCAAGGCATGACCGGACATCAGCGCGGGCCTGCAGCGGCGAAGGAACAGGAAACGGAAGCGATGTTCGCTGCGTTTCGGGAATCGATCGAGCCGGCGCGGCAGGCGGGGCGGCTCGCGGCGGCGCTGTTCCAATATCCGCCGTGGTTTGATTGCACGCGCGAGAATGTCGGCATTCTGCGTGAAGCAAGAAGACTTATGGATGGAGTGCCGTGTGCACTGGAGTTTCGGCACCAAAGCTGGTTTTTGCCGGAGTACCGGGAGAAGACGCTCGCTTTTATGAAGGCGGAGGGCTGGATACATAGCGTCTGCGATGAGCCGCAAGTTGGATTGGGCTCCGTGCCGACCGTCTTGCAAGCGACCGATTCCGAGATGACGATGGTCCGTTTTCACGGCCGTCATGCGGCGGGCTGGAATCAGAGCGGTGCGCCGAATTGGCGGGACGTTCGTTATTTGTACCGGTATAGCGGCGACGAACTGCGGGATTGGAAGGACATGCTTCAACAATTGGAGCAGCAGAGTCGGCGAGTATGCGTTGTTTTCAACAACAATTCGGGGGGCGATGCGGCCGACAATGCCAAGGAAATGATGGCGCTGCTCGGGCTGTCGCGTCCGGACGGAGGCGACCCGCTTGAACCGAAGGAGGAGCCGAAGCCGCCGGCTTACGAGCAGTTGGATTTGTTTTGAGCAGCATTAAGCGTAACCGGCCGATAGGTTTTTCCGCGTGTTATTAATGTCGGGAGTTGCGGAGGGAAATCCGCGCCGGCTTCTTTGATATGGGATCGGATGGAGAATGGCTATAAGCCGGAGGAGAGTGTGGACATGGTATTGAAATGGGACGGGCATACGCATACGCGGCATTGTTATCACGGGAGCGATGCGGCCGAGGAACTCTACATCGACCGTGCGATCGAGCTTGGCTTCGAACGATACACAATGAGCGAGCATCCGCCGCTGCCGGCGGGCTGGATCGAGGACGAAGCGCTGTTCAAGGAGCTGGGAATGCCGCTTGAGGAGCTGCCGGTTTATATTGCCTACGCCAAAGAAATGAAGCGAAAATACGCAGGCCGAATAGAGGTAACGGTCGGTCTGGAGTTCGATTACTTGCCGGGACGTACCGATTTCACCGATAAGCTGGTAGAGCAGTGGGGAGAAGAGCTGGAGGATGCCGTATGCTCCGTTCATTTTCTGCCCGGCATTGGCGGCACGCGCTGCGTCGATTTCTCAGCCGCCTATTTGAAGGAGCATATTCTGCCTTATTACGGCACGATGGAAAAGGTTGCGGACGAGTACTACGATCATGTGGAAGCCGCCATCGCCTACGCCGCCAAGCTGCCCATGCGCAAACGGATTGGCCACATTAATCTGATCGAGAAATTCGCCAGTGCGCTGCCGCCGATCGATGAGGCGCAAATTCGCCGCCGTCTTGAGCGGCTTATTCCGCTGCTGGCTGAGTCGGGCGTCGGCGTTGACGTCAATACAGCCGGTCTGCGCGTACCGACTTGCGGCAAGCCGTACGTGCCGGAATGGTTTATTGCCGCTTGCCGGCAGCAAGGCATTGAATGCGTATACGGCTCGGACTCGCATAAGCCAGAGCAGGTAGGCACAGGTTGGGAATGGTTCGAAGCGCAGATGCGCTAGCAAGCGAATAGAGACCGATTGCAGATTCGTAATCCTGCAACCCGGTCTCTTTTTTATGCGTCTATATATTGATAACGAAAGGAATTTATTGTCTATTATCGATCTTGGTATGCCATTAAGGGGGGAACCGATTGAAACAAATTACGGCGGCGATTGCCGTATTGTGCGCCACACTGCTTATGTTGGGAGGCTGCGGGAAAGCGGAGGTTCCGCGAGCGCCGCTTGGGGGTGGGGAAACAGGTAGCGTGTCCGCTGGAGCAGCCGCCAAGGATAGCTCGCATATGGAGCATTGGTCCGTCGACAGCAGGTCGCTTGGCAAAACGATGAAGGTAAATGTCTATGTACCGAAAAGCTATTCCGGATCGGAGCCCTATCCGGTGCTTTATGTGCTTCACGGCAAAAACGGAAACGAAAACAGTTTCTTCGCGAACGGGCTCGACATAGGCCGGAAAATGGACAAGCTGGCGGCGGCAGGGAAAATAAAGCCGATGCTTATTGTTTCGCCTCAGCTCGATAATAGTTACGGCGTTAATTCAGCGGATCAGGTACAAGAAAAAAAGGAATACAGGCTCGGCCGATATGAGGATTATGTCATGCAGGATCTGATACCGGCCATCGATGCGGACTACAATACGGTTAAAAGCAGAGAGGGCCGTTTTATCGGCGGCATTTCAATGGGAGGTTACGCTGCGCTTCATCTTGCCTTTGTCTACCCGGATAAATTCAGCAGGGTTGGCGGACATAGCGCGGCGGTCTGGAAGGAAACGCCGTCTTATTTGGCTTGGCTATACGAAGGCGGTATTTCGCAGGACGAGGTCGATCCCGTTAGGCTAGCAGCCAAAGGGAATGCAGACAGGTTGCAAATTTACCTCGATCATGGCCAAAGCGAGCATGCGGCGATTGCAGAAGGCAACGATGCGCTGAAGGCTGTACTGGACCGGCAAGGCGTTCCCTATCAGTTCCACACCGGTCAAGGCGGCCATAACAACAAATATTGGGCGGCTCATATCGAGGATTATCTTCTATTCTATGGAGCGGACGGCAAGTAAAAGAAAGGCGACGGACGGCCTTGTCGCACAGCGTTCAAACCGTCAGTAGCCGAGCTTTAACATGTCTCGGGTGCTGGCGAACGTGGCTGTATTAAACATCAAGAGAACGTCGCCGATCTCATTCTCTGCCATATAGTCGCTGATTTTGCCGTTGTAATAACGCAAATCTATGACATGAATCTCCGGCACATGCAGCGTGAGAAACGGCAGGACGCTGTGGGCATAGGAGTCTTTGATGACTAGCAGCTTTTTCATATCGGTTTCGCCGGGAGCGAGCTTCGAATGAATCGTCATGACCGCGTGAACGCCGCCTAGAAAATAAGCGTATTTGTCTTTCTTGTTCAAGCTGCTTTCATCGTACAGTCCGTTCATCACGGAACCGTCATCCTCGATTCGAATCTCCGAGACGACCGGCTTGGCCGGTTCGTAAACTTGAATGCCTTCAGCTTTTAAACCGGCAAACTGGCTGCGCGTATGGAAGCTTCCTAAAAACCGGTCTGTTACAGTGCGGATAGAAAAATCGGTTTCGGCATGCGGCTGCCAGCCCATCTGCTCAGCATATGCTTGATAGGCCAAGTAAGCGCCGTAAGTGGTCCAGTGATGGTCGGTACGGTAGTACAGCTGTCTGCTGCTGGAGTCAGCCTGCTCCGTTACTTTCGCCGGGCGAAGAAAATCGAATCCGTCGATAAATGAAATGCCGGCCTTCTCGGCCGTTTGACCGATAAGCCGGTTAACGTTTTGCTGCGGATAGGAGTAAGCGAGCCAAGGCAGCTTCTCCGGGTACAGGCCAACGGAAGTCGGAGCGAGCAGGAACGTTATGTTCGCTTCGGGGTGATTGAAGGCCAGCTTGGCGGCTGCATCTGCATAGCGGGACAAGGCAGCCTCGTCCGGCTTATCGAATTTCTCGAACAGGTAGCCGTCGCGTCCCCGGTAAATGCCGTTGTTCTCCTGCTGCAGCCTCAGCTGCTCTGATTCCGATTTGACGGCGATCCAGCTGTTGCGGAACGGAAAATGATCGGAAATAAAGAGCTCCGTTTGCTCGGCGAACTTTTTTGAACGGAGAGCTTCCCACGTCAACTTGGGCTTTCCTTGTAAAGGACGATTCTCCAAATCGGAGAAGCTTGATTTCGGCAGCACGAATAATAAGAAGGAGAGCGAGCAAAGGATGACGGCGAATCCAGCGGCGTAAGCGAAATCGAGTTTGTTTTTCATCGCAGAGACTCTCTCCTCCTTAGCCGCTAAAATCTGAAATATAGAAACGGATTAAATGTGGCATCGACGAGGTAGGCGACGGACAGCAGCAATAAAGCGGCATGCCAGCCAAGCTTCATGAATGCCATTCGTGGTCCTAGGTTGGTTTTGCCCGTTTTGATCACAGAGGCAAAGACGAGAATAACGAGCAGAACCGCATTGGTGTACATCAGGTACAATGTCTCTTGATCCCAGAGCGGCTGGCCGTTGAAGCCAAACAGCGCTTTGAAAAAAGAGCCTGTGACGGACAGATCCTCGAAGGCGAACAGCACCCAGCCGATCAGAATGAAAAACAACGCATAAAGATGTCCGATCCAGCCGGGCAGACGCCGCAGCAAGCGGAGCAGCACTGTTTTTTCCAGCGCCAGTATCACTCCGAAGTAGAGCCCCCAGAGCAGAAAGTTCCAGCTCGCCCCGTGCCAAATCCCCGTCAAAAGCCACACGATCCCGATATTGCGGAGTTGAACGGCAAGGCCGCGCCGATTGCCGCCTAACGGAATATACAAATAATCCCGGAACCATGTCCCGAGCGAAATATGCCAGCGGCGCCAGAAGTCGGTTATGCTGTTGGCCGCATACGGCCGATTGAAGTTCTCGTTAAAGCGGAAGCCGAACATCAGACCGAGGCCGATCGCCATGTCCGAATAGCCGCTGAAATCAAAATATATTTGGAAGGCAAACGCGATAATACCGATCCATGCCATAAGAACGGGCAGCGTGCCTGGGTTGGCCGACGAGATGTTGTCCCACAGCAGACCAATATTGTTGGCGAGCAGCACCTTCTTCGCAAGGCCGACGGAGAAGCGCCTAACCCCCTCGGCGAACAGCTCAAGACTTACTGTCCGATGGCGGATCTGCTCCGAAACAGAACTGTATTGAACGATTGGTCCCGCCACCAATTGTGGAAACAAGGCGACGAAGGTGGCAAAGTCGAGCCAGTTTCGCTGCGCTTTGGCCGTTCCGCGATAAATATCGATGATATAGGAAATCGACTGGAACGTATAGAAAGAGATACCGATCGGCAAAGGCAAGTCCGTCAGCGGGATGCTCGTGCCGAGCAGCGCATTTATACTATCGATTAGAAAGTCTGCATATTTGAAATAGGACAGCAAGCCAATATTGACCGAAATGGAGCTGGCGACAATCATTTTCCGTTTCCATTCCGAAAGCCCCGGTTTACTCAGCAAAAGTCCAAATACATAGTCAGTGACTGTAGATATCAGCATCAGAACGATATAAACCGGTTCGCCCCAAGCGTAAAAAAGCAGGCTCGAGGCGAACAGGATCATATTTTTCATGCGCCAAGGCGACAAGAAATAAATGGCCAGAACAGCTGGCAAAAATAGAAATAGGAATAACAGGCTGCTAAAAACCATAACGACAGGTTATTTCGTGAAGAAGGCTTCGAAAGCTTTCTCTAGTTCATCAGCATTTTCCGAAATGATAAAGATGACATAAGAGTCTTTTACGATCAGCTTGAAGTTTTTCGCATTTTCGTATTGATCGGGCAGGTAGCTCTCGAATTGCTTTTGAACGTCCGCGGCGCGCTGCTCGACGCCTTTCTTGATCGCGTCGACGTTGCTGGCGTCTTTCACCTTCAGCACGGCGATTTCATTTGTTTTAACGTTCATCATCGGCATCATAATGGTGAATTCGTCCAACAGTGCCGGATCGAAATGATAGGCGTCGGTTACTTGCTCATTTTGCATTTCAATCAATCGAGGCTGCTCGATTTGGGCAAGTACGCTGTCCACCATTTCTTTCGTCGTTTGCGGCTGAGTGTTGTCTTCTTTATTTGCGCTGCCGTCGGTCGAAGAGTTGCTTTCATTGCTTTGGTTGCTTTGGTTGCTTTGGTTGCTCTGATTGCTTTGATTACCTTGGTTGCTTGTGTTGTTCGATGTTCCGGCGTTGTCTGCGGAGTTTCCGCAGGCGGTTAACGCGAGGGTTAATGCGAGGCTAAGTGCGGCGATACTTGTTTTTGTTTTGTTCATGATGTTTGTTCCCCCAGGTGTTTGTTTTGGTAAAATAACGGTAGATGCTGCTGGCCGGTTTCCAGAAATCGGCCCGTCCTGTACGAGCAGGTACAAAGTTAAAAACGAACATAGGAATCAAATTGTTGCAGAGAAAGCCAAAATGGTAAAAAGTATAGGATGGAGTGAGTGCAGTGGCCAAGCCGAAAGAGAAGCTAGATTCGCCCAAATTGCCGGCATCCCTCGGAAAAGTGACGGCGGCGTATATCGAGGACGAATTATCCGTCAGCGATTGTTTGATTCAGGATGCCGACTGGAGCGGACAGGAGGCGGATCGGGTTTGTTTTGAACGGATGCGGTTCGTAAATGTCAATCTGCGGGGCAGTGTATTGAACCGCGCCGAATTTATCGATATTATTTTTGAAAATTGCGACCTAGCGAATTTGCGGCTAAACCAGTCGGTTTTTCATCGCGTTGTGTTCAAGGACTGCAAGCTGCTCGGGATTGATTTGACCGACTGCACCTTGCGAAATACGGCGTTTATTGATTGCTATGCGGAATATGCCGTTTTCCGATTTGCAAATGCGAAACGGGTGAAGCTGGAGGGCGGCTCGTTCGCGAAAGCGGACTTTTTTCAGTTCAAAATGACCGAGATGTATTTCGACGAAACAAAGCTGGATCAAGCGCAATTTTCCCAGACGAAGCTGGACGGAGTCGATTTGAGCAATTGCGAATTTGACAGCTTGGGGGCGACGCTGGACGATCTGCGGGGCTGCATTATTTCTCCGCTGCAGGCAGCGGCTTTCGCCGGATTGTTCGGGCTCGTCGTGAAGCGAGATTCATAGAATCGGTCCAAACCTTTCTATTAAACTTTCATAGTATATAAGGCAGGCAGCGTGCATCTCGCTTGGGAGGCGATAGATGACGGCTTACGTGACGCAGTCTGCGTCCGTTTGGATTCCGCAAGCAGCGCTCCGAACCGTTACCGGTTCGGCGGCTTCGCGGAGTCCTTTTTTTTCGAATCGGGTAAAAGCGGCGTTCGTGGGGAACCAATATAATACGCATTATTATGCTGGAATGAATGGGAAAGATGGCGATCGTTATATGATACCTGAAAACTGCTGCGATTTTTCGCCGTTGAAGCAGGAATTGATGGCGGAGATTGAGATGATTAAGCAATCCGTCAATCATTTGTCGGACAAGCTGGATGACGATCACAGCTGCTTGCTGGGGGAATTTGAGAAGGTGAAAGAGAAGGTCGCAGAGACGGAAGCGCTGGCCGCCGCTTATTACTTACGCTGCTACTTGTCCTCCTATACGGATAAATTTGCAGAGCTGTCGATGTCGATCCGGCATATGGCACAGCGCAGGCACGGGGCGCTGCTTGTCGTGCAGAGGAATGATCCAATACTCCCGCTAATTACGCAAGGCATTAATTTGAACGCGGAGCTCACGCCTTCCCTGCTCGAAACGATTTTTGTGCCTGGAGGACCGTTGCATGACGGCGCGGTCTACATTAGGGAAGATAAAATCGTCTCCGCAGGGAATGTGCTGCCATTGGCGCGAGCGGTGACGGTCGAAACTGGAGAGCGGAAGCTCGGAACGAGGCATCGCGCAGCAATCGGGATGACAGAGCAGAGCGACGCGCTCGTACTGGTCGTATCGGAAGAAACGGGAAGAACATCGTTCAGCATCGAAGGAAAGCTGTATCCGTTCGCCGCGGGCTAATTCGACCATTCTTGACAAGGAAAGACTCCAATCGAGGCTATGTGCTAAACAGGCCAAGAAAGGAGTCTTTTTTACGTTGCTACATATTGTCAACATCGTAAAAATACACCTAGTCCGTTTAGAAACACACCTCGTCCTGAAAGCGGTTGCAACCTATCATGGTAGGGTAGGACAATTATTTCATTCCTTGAGGGGGATCGGTTCATGCGGAGGACATCTATAAAATGGTTGTCGAGCTTGCTCGTCGTAATGCTGCTGTTAACCAGCGTTCCGCTGTACGCCGCGGCCGCAGAAGCAGGCCAGTCGGGTACGGAAGCGGGGACGGAAAGCGTCCAGCCTGAAGAGGCGGGGACAGACAGCGTTCCGCCCGATAATGCCGGGACGGATGATGATCAAGCGATTGCAGCCAGTTTGCTGCAAATAAATGCGGCAGATAGCGGCACCTATGTCAGATTAAAGAGCAGGTGGCAAAGAAATTACTTGTATGAGGATTCGAATGGAGTTGTCCGCTACGGATTTACGGACATTTCAGATAAATCCTCTCATTGGCAACTAGAGGATCAAAACGGCAATACAAGGTTGAAAAATCGGCAAACCGGACATTATATGACGCTGGCTGAGGTAGGAGCAAGACGCAATCCGGTCACGAGTCGTGCGATTACTGACAGTAAACTAACCGATCAATGGATTATTAGCGACATGGCGGGAAGCGGCTTTATGATTATCCGCAGCGCATCGGATATGGGGAGCAACTATGTTCTGCATGTGGAGGATCAATTAGGCTTCGCGCAAGCGAGCAGAGACATTCCTGTAGGCTTCGAGAGCCCTCAATGGACGCTGGAAAGCGTAGCTGCTGAGGAACCGGTACGTATTTTTAATGAATTTAGAGCAGGGCAATATTTATTTGAAACCGCAGAAGGAGCCATTCATTTTACATCAGGAGCGAACGATGATCCAGATGCTGTAAACTTGCATTCACAGTGGTATATTGAAGAGGACAACGACTCGGGCGGCAATTCCATTGTTCGACTGCGAAATCGCGCTACCGGCCATTATATCGTTCAAGCGGACGAAGTGTGGAAACCGCTGGTCACAAGCGCGGATAGCAGTGGAGCTAATAGCGAATGGATCTTGGAGACTGCCACTACTAATGCAAATAATAAAATTTTTAGAGCCGCACAGTCTCCTGCCAATGTTCTAAATACACAGTTTGATGACGTTAATATAAGAGCGAACGAGTGGGCTCAACCAGAATGGGGAAGCGCTCAATGGAAGGTAGTTAAAGCTTCGGATACCAGACCGGTTCGCATCGTTAATTTTACAACGGAGAAGTTGGGAGTCGATTATTGGTACGAGGACCAAGGAACAGTTAAGTACGGGCCGTTGGGTACTTCAAATTTGAACAATTTGGCCTACCAGTGGGTTGTGGAAGATTTTGACGGAGCTAAGCGTTTTCGCAATATGGAGACTGGCCGATATGCTGTGCCTGGCACGCAAGGAGGCGTATTGCAGTCCATCAACAACGTGGATGATACAGCTCCAGTTCGTTGGAATATCGAAAAATCGACTATTTATGACGATTACGTAACGATAAAAAGCGTTGTCGACTCGGTTTACTATCCTTATAAGGGAGGGGTTTCCGGCAGCGGTGATGTGCTTGCTGGAAATTACAATCCAGAAACCGATGAAGCGCAGTGGCTTATTGAAGACTTGACGATTAACTTATCTGGAGAAGCCCAGTACTATCAAATTCAAAATCTTTGGAAGACGTTGTCTTTGTATGAAGATGAAAATGGGTTCTTAAAATACGGAAACGTAAAAGCGAAAGATGAAAGAGGCCAGTGGGAGATTGAGAGATATGAAGGCAGGAAGCGAATTAAGAACCGCGCTACCGGCCATTATATCAATTTGGACCCGCAAGGCGGCAGCCGCATTCTTGTATCCGATGTGGCGGCTGATTGGATCGGAGCGAAATGGGTTATTGAAGACCAGAACGGCATTCGATTGATTCATAATGTACAGGATCGAAATGATGTCGAAGGTCAGCAAAAATACATCAATACTCAGAATTTCACTAAGTATGCTGAATATGGAGTTATTAATCCGGGCTGGTCAAGCCCGAAATGGGTGTTCACTCTTATTAGGGATGAAGGACCTGAATTCATTCGTTTGAAGAACGAGGAAACAGGCAGTTATTTACTCGATGAATCAACCGATAATCCGAATGTCGGGCTTGTGAAATATGGAGATGTTCCGGCAACCGATTTGACGTCGGTATGGTACTTGGAAGCTGCCAACGGTCCGTTCAGGCTGAAAAATGCCGCTACGTCTCGTTACATCTCGATGGAACATATTGCAGCAGCAACAGGAGGAAATCCAGGGGACGAACCGACTCAGCCGATGGAGACTATAGGTAATATTGATCCAAGCTGGGGATCAATTCTATGGAGGCTCAATCCATCCGATACAGATGGATTGATTAATTTGCTAAGTGGATGGACTGGCGAGCACTTCCTGTATACCGCCGGGGGCGGAATAACAAAGATGAGCAATAAGGTTGCGGCACTTCCTTCTGCAAAATTTACTGTTGAAGCGACCGATCGCCCAGAACAGCCAATTCCTAGCGAGCCAGTGCGGCTGAAGAATGCTGATAACGGCCAATACCTGTATGAGAGCGAAAGCGGAGTCGTCATGTATGGGCCGGTAGACGCTTCTAACGGATATTCACATTGGACCATTGAAGATGTTAATGGTGTGAAACGGATTGTAAACCGTGTTACAGGTCATTCATTCACGACACCTCACGACTATAAATATATTACGTCGGGAACAGGTGCCGGCCCTTCCAGCGAGTGGGCACTGGAGAATATTTCAGGAAATATCTACTTGATTCGCACGTTAAATCCAAGCTTCAATGATGAGTATCTCAACGTGGCAGGAAAGAGCGGTTATGTAGAACGCGGATTGGTCACGGTTACGGACAGATCGCTGCACTGGGCGTTGGAAGTCGCCCCAGAAAACTTCGAGACACCTGCAATGGGCGAGCCTCGTAACCATAATACATCCACGCCGCTGTTCAGCGACACGAATTATGTGACGATCGTTTCGAAAGAAACGGGAGAAAAATTGGTGGAGTTAGGCGGCACAGTGAGCACGATGCATGCAAGCGATGATAGTCCTAGCGCACAATGGTTGATTCAGGACTTTAACGGTCGTAAGGTTGTCCAGAATCGCGGTACCGGACGATACTTAACGGATGCATTGAAGACTACAGATTTGACGCTAGGGGACGACAGTCAACAATGGACAATCGAGGATCGTCTTGGTTACAAAACGCTTCAAAACGCAATTCAACCCGAAGGTAAGCTGTACGATACAGCTTTTGGAACGGGGTACGGGGATGTTTCCAGTATCGATTCTTCGTTATGGAAATTTAAGCCGATTGTTTCCAATGTGAAATACGAAGCGGAAGAAGCGTTTATTGCAGATGGTGCGGCAGTCAGCACAACAGGCGGAACTTACTCCGGTTCGGGTTTTGTTAGCGGTCTGGATAATGCCGACAGCAAAATTACATTTACAGTTAACGCACAAGCTGCAGGAAACTATGAAGCTCTTCTGAATTATCGTAATCCTGGGGAGACGCTTGTATATAATGTAACTGTGAACGGTCTTCAGAGCGCTCCGATTTCGCTTTCGAAAGCGACAGGATGGTCAGCAGCTTCTCTGCAACTGCAGCTTCGTTCCGGAATCAATACGGTAACCCTTCAGAAAGTAAGCAACGAATCTGGGGGAGCGGATATCGACTTCCTGCAAGTGAAAGCAAGCGTTGCCAAAGCCTATCGCGGTGCGACTTTGCCTTACATCACATATGAGGCCGAGCACAGCTCGACCAACGGAACATTAATTGGACCATCCCGTTTATATTTGGATGTAGCGGCTGAGGCCTCTGGACGCCAAGCGGTAACGCTGGAACAAACAGGCGATTACGTTCAGTTTGAGCTTGCCGAACCGGCCAATGCGCTTACCTTGCGTTTCTCAATGCCGGACAGCGCGGACGGTAAAGGAATCAACGAAACGTTAAGTCTTTACGTGAATGGACAGTTCAAGCAAAAACTGCAACTGACTTCTAAACATGCTTGGGAATATGGCAGCTATCCGTGGTCTAACGATCCGGCGCAAGGAAGCCCTCATCGCTTCTTCGATGAAGCGCATGCCTTGATCGGAGATGTGCCTGCAGGAGCTAAGATTAAATTGCAAAAAGACGCGGGCGATAATTCAGAATACTATACGATTGATCTAGTTGATATGGAGCAAGTAGCACTGGCCTTCAGTCAACCGGCCGGATATCTCTCCATAACGGATTTTGGAGCGCTCTCCGGAGATGGAATCGATGATACCACCGCTTTGAATGCGGCTATCGACGCAGCTAAAGCACAAAACAAAGGGGTATGGATTCCAGAAGGCGTGTTCCATTTCCTTGGCGACAATATTACGCTTGATCAAGTAACCATTCGCGGAGCCGGTATGTGGCATACGACTTTAATCGGCGCGCGCTTTATTGGTCTCGGAACGAATATTCAAGTGTACGATTTGCTGATCGACGGCGATTTGAATGTTCGGGATGACGAAGCTTCTACCCATGCATTTGAAGGCGCATTTGGCAAAGGATCAGTTATTCAAAACGTTTGGGTGGAGCATTCTAAAACAGGACTGTGGCTGACGAAGTTGAAAGATCGTTCTCGCGAAGGTGATCATTACTTCGACGAGTATACGAACGGTTTGCATATGGTCGGATTGCGTTTGCGCAATTTAATGGCTGACGGAATCAACTTCTGCGTAGGTACGCAGAACAGTATGATGGAGCAAACCGATATTCGTTATCCTGGCGACGATGGCATTGCAATGTGGTCGAACATTGTCCCAAGCATCAATAATACTGCTCGGTTCAACACAGTTACTTTGCCATGGCTGGCAAACAACATTATCGTATTTGGAGGCCACGGCAATAAAATCCAAGATAATGTAACGAAAGATACGGTTACGAACGGTTCCGGTATCTCTGTCTCTACACGCTTTAACCCAGTTCCGTTCAGCGGTACGACGATTGTAGAACGCAATACGATTATCCGCGGGGGAAGTTACGATCGCGGTTATGAACAAAATCTTGGCGCCTTGTGGATTATGGCTGAAAACAAAGATTTGAGAGGCGACATTATTGTTCAAGATAACATCATTCTGGATAGCACCTATTCGGGACTGCTCTTCTATCGAATGAACGGTGCTCCTTATTCAATCGAAGGCGTTAAGCTATCAAATAACGTAATCGATGGCGCTGGAACTAATGGTTTAGAGGTCGCTGGGGGAGTTCCGGGCTTTGCTCAGGTGGATAATTTGATTATCCGTAATGCTAAAGTGAAGGACGTTGCTAATACTGCGGCTAGCTTTAGCTTTAATGAGATTAATGAAGGTTTTGCTGCAAAGGTAAAACCATTCCTTGTACAATTGGGTAATCAAGGAAACAGTCCATTTACAATCGCTCCTGGCACGACAGCGGAGTTAAAAGTACAGCTTGCCAATGGAGACGATGCAACAGCAGATGCAATCGTAGAATTGGGAGACAATACGATTACTTCCATCACTGGCAATCAAATAAAAGGTGAAACGTTAGGTACGACGACGCTGACGATTTCGGTCGGCGGTGCGACGCGAATCTTTACGATCACCGTGAAGCCAATCGTGATCGATAGCGGCCCTGGTGAAGGAGGCGGAACAGGCGGCGGTTCCACACCGCAACAGCCGAAGCCTGAAGTAATCGATACGAAGGCGAACGACGCTAAACTGAGCGACGCCCTGAAAGCGGGAGATACAGCTTCGTTTACGACGCCGGCGGACGGCAAGCTGTCGTTCTCGGTCAAAGCGCTTATCGAAGCGGCAAAAACGCATCCAAACGCAGTGCTCGTTATCCAAAATGGAAGCGCAGAATACCGCTTCCCTGTAGCTCTCGTCAGCGCAGCTTTGACAAAAGCAGGAGTTGCAGCTGACTCGGATGCGGTATGGACATTCGCAGTGAGTGCCGTTACAGGCGCACAAGCGGATGAAATCCGTACACGCGCAGCGGAAGAAGGTCTGACGCTCCACGGCACGCCGATCGACTTTACCATCGTGCTCACGTCGGGCGGCCGAACGATTAATGTAACCCAGTTCGGTACGACGTTCGTGACGCGTACGATTCAAGTAAGCGACACGTTGACGAGTGCAGGAGCTACCGCTCTCGTTTATGATCCGGCAACGAAGCAGTTCCGTTTCGTACCGGCATTGTTCGGCAGCAATGATAAAGGAACGCTCGCTACGATTAAGAGCGCAAGCAATAGCATTTATGTCGTTGCTTCCTACTCGAAAACCTTTAGCGACATTGCCAAGCATTGGGCGAAAGCGGATATTGAGCTGCTGTCCGCGAAACGAATCATTAACGGAACCGGTCCAGACAGCTTCGCTCCGGACAAATCGGTTACGCGCGCTGAATTCGCAGCCATGCTCGTTCGTTCGCTCGGTTTGTCGGAGGATTCAGCGGCAGCTGGAGCAAGCACGTTTAAAGACGTGAAGGGCAACGAGTGGTTCGCGCCTTCGGTTCGCTTGGCCGTTCAATACGGATTGCTGAAGGGCTACAGCGACGGTACCTTCCGTCCGAGCAAAACCATTACACGCGAAGAGATGGCCGTCATGGCATCCAACGCACTTAAGCAATTCGGCAGCGCACCGGAAGGAACGATATCGTTCAGCGACTCCGCGTCGATCTCGGCATGGGCGACGGAAGCGGTGAAGCAGGCCGTAGCGGCAGGCATCATTAACGGTATCGAAGGCAACCGCTTTGCGCCGAAGCAGGACTCGACACGTGCGCAATCGGCTGTCATCCTGAAGCGCCTTCTGCAGCATTTGGAATTGTTGGATAAGTAAAATAAAGTGTAACGGCTCTCGCGCTTACAAAGTGCGGGAGCCGTTTTTTTCGGTTCGCGGCTGCCGTTCGAGCGTTCTAGCATCTTTTTGTTCCGCATTTCGTATAAAGTTCTAGTAGAAACGTTTATGTGGAAGAGACGTCGTCGATACTAGAGTCATATAATTTGAGTTAGAGAGGCGGATTGAAAGGATGTTAAACAATCGGAAGGCTTTTATGCTTGTGGTCCTCGTATGTTTCCTTGTTTTGGCTGCATGCGATAAGAACAATGCGAATGAACATACCTCTGGGACAATTAGCGAAGGGAACGGCGGTGCGCCGGCCTACACTGTCATCGCTAAAGATTTGAAAATTCCATGGTCAATCGCTTTCGATAACGGCGACATTTATATGAGCGAACGTGAAGGTTCAATTGTGAAAGTAGATGCGACAGGAAAATTAACTAGGGAGAGCGTGAAGCTGCACAAGCCGCTGCATGTAGAAGGGGAAGGCGGACTGCTTGGCGTGGTGCTTACGCCTGATTTCAAATCGAGCTCGAAAGCTTTCGCTTACCATACGTACAAGGAAAACGACCAAGTGCTGAACCGGATTGTCGTTCTGAAGCAGACGAAGGGCGGATGGGTCGAGGACAAATCACTGCTGGAAGGCATTCCAGGCTATCAATACCATAATGGAGGAAGACTCGCTATCGGCCCGGATGGGAAGTTGTATGCCACTACCGGCGATTCGGGTGTGGAGGAAAGGGCGCAGCAATTGGACAGCCTGGCAGGGAAAATATTGCGTTTGAACCTGGACGGCTCGGTTCCGGCCGATAATCCATTCCCTGATTCTTACGTTTATTCTTATGGACATCGCAATCCGCAAGGAATTGCCTGGAACGCTCAGGGCGTCATGTATAGCACGGAGCATGGGCCTTCCGGCGACCCGGGCGGCCATGACGAGATTAACCTTATTGTACCGGGAGGCAATTACGGCTGGCCGGATATTATTGGCGATGAAAAGAAGGAAGGCATGATTTCTCCAATCTACCAAACGGGTGAGACGGCGCTTGCTCCTTCTGGAATGGCGATTGATGATGAAGGACGCATTTGGTTTGCTGCGCTGCGCGGCGAAGGCTTGTATCGATTTGACCCTGCTACGGGAAAAATAGACAAGGTTCTGGATGGTGTTGGCAGGCTGCGGGACGTACAAATCCATAACGGCAAAATGTATGTGATTACAAATAATACGGACGGGCGCGGTACGCCGGGTAAGGACGACGATAGACTGCTGCTATTGGGTTGACATGAAACCAAAAGGCTTCCTATAATGAGTGGTGAAAAGGAAACCTTTTGGTTTCTCAATAGAGCTGGGAGGAACATCACCATGAGTAATCAACCAAATGCATTGCCGGATATTCGCCAATCGATCGTGCTGAATGCGCCGATTCAGAAGGTTTGGAATGCGGTGGCGACCGCTGAAGGGATCTCAGCTTGGTTTATGCCAAACAATTTCGAGCCGGTTGTCGGACACGAGTTTCATTTGGAGGCGGGGCCGTTCGGCAAGTCGCCATGCAAAGTGACGGTCATTGATCCGCCGAACCGTTTATCTTTCAGTTGGGGCAAGGATTGGACGCTGACGTTCGAGTTGAAGGAAGAGGAAGGCAGCAAAACAGCGTTTACGCTCATTCACGGCGGCTGGAACGAAGACTCGTTTACGGAATTTGGCGAAGCTCACCGCATCGTTCGCGAAAGAATGGCAGGAGGCTGGGCAAGACTACCGGAAGCGCTGCGAAAGTATGTCGAAGCTTGATCCAACGGCCCGCGAGCCGAAGCATGACGTCTTTCAAGCAATTGCCGATCCGACAAGGCGCAGTCTTCTGGAGCTGCTCGTGGACCGGGAGCTGCCGCTCAATTCGATCAGTGTTAATTATCCGATGAGCCGCACGGCCGTTTCGAAGCATTTGCGAGTGCTTGCCGAGGCTGGGCTGGTGAAGGAACGCAAGGTTGGCCGTGAAACCCGTTATCGGCTGGACGCTGAGCCGCTGCGTGAATTGAAGCGCTGGCTCGCGTACTACGAACGCTTCTGGGAAAATAAGCTGGACGCGCTCAAACGCTTCGTGGAAGCGGAAGAGCCGGCTGATGCGGCAGGGCCGGAGCGGGCAACGGAATCGCCTCCTCTGAAGCTCGCTCCTGCCGAAACGCATCGCGATCGCGATGATAGCTAGAGGACTGCTTTGTGATTAGCTTGAATTGAGATTATCCACATTAAAGCAAGGAAAACATCCCGTCTCACGGTATAAGTGAGGCGGGATGTCTTTTTGTGACGTAAACTCAACCCAATAAATGAGGCGAGTTGCCGAGTGTTTGAGTACGAGTCACAAGAAAGAGACTCGTTCGCCTTTCACATCCAAATGCACTGAGCAAATAACTGCATTTTGGCAGTTATTTGGTCAGCTTTTTGCTGTTTATATGAAATAAGTGCCAAATAGCATTTATTTTTCTATCCAAGATCTAATATCGATAAAATTAGGCGGAATAACTGCATTTTTGCAGTTATTCTCGATAGAATCCGCTTTTCCATACGAAATAAATGCAAAAAAGCAGTTATTACTCAAACGGAGAGATAGGGTGATGCGGATAATCCCCCAAGTTTGCGAGGAAAGTACAGAAAGCACCTTACAGAAGTGAGTTGGCGGCACCAAAATGAGCACGAACACCAGAACGAGCACGAGCACCAGAACGAGCACGAGCACCAGAACGAGCATCAGCATCAGAATGGACACGAGCACCAGAAAGAGCACGAGCATCAGAATGAGCACGAGTACCAGAGTGAACACGAGCACCAGAACGAGCACGAGCATCAGAATGGGCACGAGCATCAGAACGAGCATGAGTACCAGAGTGAACACGAGCACCAGAACGAGCACGAGCATCAGAATGGGCACGAGCATCAGAACGAGCATGAGCACCAGAAAGAGCACCAGAACGAGCACGAACACCAGAATGGGCACGAGCATTAGAGTGAGCACAGAGTGAACCCCAACCCCAACAACAGCATCAACAGCGCTAGCTCCAAACCGTTTTTCAATTAAGACTGGAAAAAGGCGAGCAGGGTGGCATACAATATAGGGATGATAGTCAAGGCACAGCAAGGAGTGAATGACGTGCGTAAAATTATGTTTACAGGCGGCGGATCGGCAGGGCATGTCACGGTCAATCTCGCCCTTATTCCCCGGTTCCTCGAAGAGGGATGGACCGCCCTTTACATAGGCTCGGAAGCTGGCATCGAACGGCAGCTGATCGAACCGCTCGAGCAGGTGAAATATTACGGAATCGCAACGGGCAAGCTGCGCCGTTACCTCGATTGGCAAAACGTAAAGGACCCTTTTAAAGTTATCAAAGGCGCTTTTCAAGCCTATCGGATTATAAAAAAAGAAAAGCCAGACGTCCTCTTCTCCAAAGGTGGCTTCGTCTCGGTTCCAGTCGTATTGGGAGCAAGATTAAACCGGGTGCCGGTGCTGATCCACGAATCGGACTTGACGCCAGGGCTGGCGAATCGTATCGCCATTCCGCTCGCAACAGGCGTATGTACGACTTTCCCGGAGACGGAGCAGCACCTGCCGTCAGGCAAAGCACGCTATGTCGGGGCGGTCATTCGCGAGCAGCTTAAGCAAGGGGATGCTGCACGCGGAAGACGCTTTTGCGGATTTACATCGGCAAAGCCGGTACTGCTCATTATGGGAGGCAGCCTAGGCGCTCGTAAAATCAATCAAACTGTCCGCGAGGCGCTTGGTGCGTTGAGCGAGCAGTACCAAATCGTTCATCTTTGCGGCAAAGGGCAGGTCGACCCGTCTCTTGAATCGACCCGCTACAAGCAATATGAATATATCAATGAGGAGCTGCCAGACGTGTTGGCGATGGCCGACGTTGTGATCTCGCGCGCTGGCTCGAACTCTATTTTCGAATTTCTCTATATGCGCAAGCCGATGCTTCTTATTCCGCTCACGAAAGAGCAGAGCCGAGGAGATCAGCTGCTGAATGCGGAATCGTTCCGCAAAGCCGGTTACTGCGAGGTGCTGCATGAGGAGCGGATGACGGCGGACACGCTTGTCTCGGAAGTTGGACGGCTGCACGCCAACAAAGACAGCTATATCAGCTTAATGCGGCAGGAAGAGCGCAAGGATACGCTGTCGATCTTGTTTGAAATGATAAAAAAAGAAGCGAAACTGCAACAATGATCGGTAAACGGCGATCGTATATCGACGGGACTTCGAATCATTAGGTAACAATCCTAACCATTCATCCATGCTAAGGAAATGAGCCGACTGTGAAGACGTCGCGTACCTCTCGCTGAATGTTCGTCATCTAACTCCAAGAGCGGCGAACCGCGAGAATATGCGCAGCTAACAGAACTTTCAAGACACTCACAGCGGCTGAGCCAGCGGCTGCAAAACTGAAAATAATTGTTCGGAGTGAAGACCGTTCGCGTCTCAAGCAATTTAAGGCTTGAGGTAAGAGCGGTCTTTTTCGTATAATGAGGGGAAATATGAATGGCGATCGTGTCAACCTGCAGGAGGGAAACGAGATGGAGTATATCAGTACCCGCGGCAACATCGGGAAAATCGGTTTTATAGACGCATTTTTGATGGGATTGGCGAATGACGGAGGCTTGCTCGTGCCTAGCGTAATTCCAACCGTCTCGCCGGAAAAGCTGAAGCAATGGCAAGACCTGAGCTACCAAGAGCTGGTTTTGGAGATTTTCGCCGCTTATGTCGACGGTGAAATTCCGCAGGACGATTTGAAGAAGCTCGTCTATGACAGCTATGCAACGTTCCGTGATCCAGAAGTAACGCCGGTGCGCAAGCTGAAGGATGACTTGTACTTGCTGGAGTTGTTCCACGGCCCTACCTTTGCGTTTAAAGATATTGCGCTGCAATTTATGGGCCAACTCTATACGTACGTTTCGCAAAAGCACAACAAAAAAATTCACATTCTCGGCGCGACGTCCGGCGACACCGGCGCATCGGCGATCGAGGGCGTGCGCGGCAAAGATGGCATCAAAATTTGCATTTTGCACCCGAACGGCAAAGTGAGCAAGGTGCAGGAGCTGCAAATGACAACCGTACAGGAAGACAATGTGCTGAACCTGTCGGTGGAAGGCAACTTCGACGATTGCCAGCGCATCATTAAAGAGCTGTTCGCGGATCTCGACTTCAAGGCGAGCAACCATCTGGCGGCGATCAACTCGATCAACTTCGTCCGCATTATGGCGCAAACCGTATACTACTTCTACGCTTACTTCCAAGTAGCAAAGCAGACGGGTGAAGCGAAGCCGGTCAACTTCAGTGTGCCGACGGGCAACTTCGGCGATATTTTTGCAGGCTACTTGGCGAAAAAAATGGGTCTGCCGGTCGGCAAGCTGATTCTTGCGACCAACGAGAACAACATTTTGGAGCGCTTCATCGAAGAGGGCGTGTACAAGCCTGGCGACTTCCGCACGACGTACAGCCCGTCGATGGACATTCAAGTGGCGAGCAACTTCGAACGCTATTTGTACTATGTGCTCGGAGAAGATCCGGCGCAGGTGCGCGAGCTGATGGACGGCTTCAAGCAAAACGGCGAAATCGTCATTTCCAGCGATGTACTCGGCCGCGTTCAAGCTGAGTTCGCCGCATACGGCGTACTAGGACAAGAATGCTTGGATACGATCGGCGCTTACAAATCCGAAACAGGCTATTTGCTTGACCCGCATTCGGCTTGCGGCGTTGCGGCGGCGGACAAACGCAGCGGCGAAGGCGAACTGACGGTATCGCTTGCGACCGCGCATCCGGCCAAGTTCAACGAAGCGATCGAATTGGTCGGCATTGAACAGTCGTTCCCGGAACAAATTCAAGCGCTCTTCGACAAGCCGCAGCGGCAAAAGCTTGTTGACGGCTCGAAAGAAGAGATCGCTCGTGAATTGGTGCAGTTTTATAACGCTTAATGCGACCGACAGGAGCTCCCTGCTCTGCGTGTAGTATCAGATGCAGGAGAATCCCGGCGCGAATGTGCAAAAACCTTCGAGATCTGCGGATGAATGCGCCGATGCAGAGCTCGAAGGTTTTTTGCGCCTTAATCATCGGTATCGGAGGCGGATGGGGGTTATGAGCAGATTTACGGATAAAATCGTTCTCGTTACGGGAGCGGGACAAGGAATCGGACAAGCGGTCGCGCTGGCCTATGCAGAGGAGGGCGCGACGGTGCTTGCGGCGGACCGCAATGGCGAGGCAGTAGAGCGAACAATAAAGTCGATCGTTTCGTCCGGCGGACGCGGGTCGGCCTATACAGTCGATCTCAGCCGCCCGGAGGAGATACATGCGATGTTTGCTTCGATTCGAGAGAACCACGGGAGAATCGACACGCTCATCAACAATGCAGGCCTTTCCTTCTGGAAGTCGCCTTACGACATTACGCTGGAGGAATGGGACTATGTGCTGCACACCAACCTGCGCGGCACATTTCTGTGCGCGCGGGAAGCCGCCCGTCTCATGCGCGAGCATGGCGGAGGCGCTATCGTCAATCTGGCTTCGACAAGGGCGCTCATGTCGGAGCCCGATACGGAAGCTTACGCCGCTTCGAAGGGCGGCATCGTGTCGCTGACGCATGCGCTCGCCGTATCGCTGGCTGAGGACCGGATTCGCGTCAATGCGATCAGTCCCGGTTGGATTGAGACCGGTGATTACGGCAAGCTGCGCAAAGAGGATCACGAACAGCATCCGTCGATGCGCGTCGGCAAGCCTGATGATATCGTTCGCGCCTGCTTCTATTTGACGGACGACGGCAATGATTTTGTGAACGGCGTCAATCTTGTCGTCGACGGCGGCATGACTCGGAAAATGATTTACGAGGAATAAAGCCTATTGATACCTAAAACGGGAAGAACGCAAAGCTGCGTGGTTCGCCAGCTTTAGGCTCTTCCCGTTTTTTTATGCGCGTCTGCTGAATCTACAAAGCTGCTCTGCCATGCTCCCCTGTTCGGATGCGGATCGCGTCGGCGATGTCGGTTACGAATATTTTGCCGTCGCCGACGCTGCCGGTTCGCGCCGCTTCTTTCACCGCCGCGAGCGTTTCCTCATAGAGCTCGTCGCTGATGACGATCTCGATCTTGTTTTTAATAATGAAATCGGTATGGTACTCGACGCCCCGGTACACAGTGCTGACGCCCTTCTGGATGCCTTGGCCGCGCACGTCGCTGATCGTCATCCCTTTTATGCCGATCGCGTGCAGAGCGGCCGTTACACTGCTCAGCTTCTCTGGACGAATAATGATCGTTAGCATTTTCATGGCTGCTTCTACACACCTTTCATTTCCGGGATCGATTGAAGTGCACCTTGTGCGGCGGGGGACGGAGCGATCGGCTTAGGCGCTTCGGTGCTTAACGCCGGGAACGTGTTGTAGGCGTTCTCGCCGTGCAGGCTCAGGTCGAGACCGCTTGTTTCCTGTTCTTCCGTTACTCGCAGAGGGGTGAATAGACCAATTACTTTCAAAATAACGAAGGTGCCGACGGCGGCTAATGCGACGGCGACGAGCACATCGGCCGCCTGAATAAGCACTTGTTGCGGATTGCCGTAGAGAAGCCCGTCGACTCCGGCGGGATTCACTTTTGTGCTGGAGAATATGCCGGTTGCAATCGCGCCCCAAATGCCGCCGATGCCGTGAATGCCGAAAACGTCGAGCGAGTCGTCGTAACGGAGCTTCGCCTTCACCACGTTCAAGCCCCAATAGCAGACGACGCTGGCGATAGCGCCGATTGCAATGGCGGACAGCGTCGAGACGAAACCAGCAGCCGGCGTAATGGCGACGAGGCCAGCGATAACGCCTGTAACGCCTCCGACGAGAGTCGCCTTTTTGCGTAAAATCCATTCCATTGCCATCCACAGTACGCCTCCCGCGGCTGCCGCGACTTGTGTTGTAGCGACCGCGACGCTGGCCAATCCGCCGGATGCCAGGGCGCTGCCTGCGTTAAAGCCGAACCAGCCGAACCAGAGACACATGCCTCCGATCATAAAAAACACGAGGTTATGCGGCGGCGTAGGCTGCTTTGGATAAGTACGCCGCTTGCCCACGACAAGCGCGGCAACGAGCGCACTAACTCCCGACAAAATATGAACGACCGTGCCGCCAGCGAAGTCGAGACCACCCAGCTTCGACAGCCAGCCGCCGCCCCAAGCCCAGTAAGCCATCGGAGCATAGACGAGCGACACCCAGAAGATAGAGAAAATGACCCATACGGAGAAGCGGATCCTCTCGGCGACCGCTCCCGAGATGAGCGCTGTTGTAATAGCAGCGAACATGCCCTGGTAGATTGCAAAGATTAAATGAGGGATCGTCAGCCCTTCTTTTGCCTCCGGACCGACTCCAGCGAAGCCGACATGTTCGAAACCGCCGAACAGGCCGCCGATTCCCGGCCCGAAAGCGAAGCTATACCCCCAAAGCACCCAGACGAGCGTGACGATGACGAATGCGCTTAAGCTGTGCATGACGGTCGACAGGATGTTGCGGTGGCTGACCAGACCGCCGTAGAACAAGGCGAGTCCCGGCATGAACATGAACATAACGAGCACGGTGGCGACGATAATCCAGGTGGTGTCGCCCGTGTCGACAGCTGCCGCGACTTCTCCTTCCGCGAACGCCGTCATCGGCAGCGCTGCCATCGCGGCGGCGATGAGCGAAGTCATAAAGAGTGGTCTCTTAAAGCGTTGGATCAGAGACAGCATAGGTGTTCCCTCCCTAATATTGTGTTATGTATTCTGACGCAATTATCACGCAACACAGTCTGATGACAAACGGATGAATCTCATTATTTGAGAAAGTCTTTTTATTTTACCGCCGGCCAACCTGAGCATGCCCGCTAACAATGCTGAAAAAGACAGATTTTCTCGAATGGTGGGAAACGAAATATGTTTCGTGTTTTCATCCCGATATTCGGGAAACATCAGTTTCTGCACCTTTCATTCATGAGATATCATTGTCATATAAGTTGACATTAAAAATGAAAAGCGAGGGATCATGCATGACTCAATTGTCTGTTACGCTTGCCAATCATCCGTTGGAGCCTTTGTCGCGGGAGGAAATGAAGGCTGCCGTGAAAATTGTGAAAGAACAAATGGAATGGACTACGGCTCATCGCTTCGTCAGCGTTGCTCTAAAGGAGCCGGCGAAGGAGATCGTTCTGGCCTACGACGGCACGCAGCCGTTCGAGCGCGAGGCGCATGTCGTTCTTCTGAACAACGACGATAACGCTACCTATGAAGCCGTCGTGTCGCTGAGCGGCCAAACAGTCGTTTCCTGGATTCACGTTCCCGGCGTGCAGCCGACGATCATGCTTGATGAGCAAGCCGAATGCGAGATCGCGGTTAGGCGAAGCCCGCTCTTTCTGGAGGCGCTGGAGAAGCTCGGTATCGATACGCCGGAGTTTGTCATGGTCGATCTGTGGTCGGCTGGCAATTGGGGAACGGAAGAGGACGCTAATGTCAGGCTTGCCCGCCCGCTCTGCTTCCTGCGAAGCGATGAGAAGGATAACGGCTATGCCCGCCCGCTGCCGCTTGTGCCGATCGTCGACCTCAACCGGATGGAGGTGCTGCGCGTAGAGCAATACGAATACGCAAGCATCCCATCGAAGGCGTTCAACTATACGCCGGACCGGGTTGGACCGCTCCGCAGCCCGGCCAAACCGGTGGAGATTACGCAGCCGGAGGGGCCAAGCTTCGAGATCGACGGTCATGAGATAAGCTGGCAGGATTGGAAGTTCCGGATCGGTTTTAATTCACGGGAAGGGCTGACGCTTCATACCCTTTCGTACAACGATCAAGGGCGGGAGCGCCCAGTGCTGTACCGGGCCGCCTTATCGGAAATGGTCGTGCCTTACGGCGACCCCGGTCCAATTCAGAATCGGAAAAACGCTTTCGACAGCGGCGAATATGGAATTGGACAGTTGGCAAATAGCTTGGAGCTTGGCTGCGACTGCGTAGGGTACATCAAATATTTCGACGGCGTCATGACCGACAGCAAAGGCGAGCTGTTCGTCATCAAGAACGCAATCTGCATGCATGAGGAAGACTTCGGCATCTTATGGAAGCATACGGATTGGCGGACGAATGAGGTCGAGGTGAGACGTTCGCGCAGGCTGGTCGTATCCTCGATTTCCACCGTGGCGAACTATGAATACGGTTTTTTCTGGTATCTGTATCAGGACGGCAACATCGAGTTCGAAGTTAAGCTCACCGGCATTTTATCGACGGCTGGACTGCATCCCGGCGAAACGCCGAAGTACGGCAATTTGGTCGGACCCGAACTGTATGCGCCGAATCATCAGCATTTTTTCAATGTCCGGCTTGATCTGCAAATCGACGGCAGTCAAAACTCAGTCTACGAGGTCAATGTCGTGCCGGAGGAACTGGGCGAGCATAACCCGCGCGAGAATGCGTTCTATGCGAAGTCGACGTTGCTCGAGACGGAGTTGCAGGCCAGACGGGATATAAAGCTGGAGACGGCAAGATATTGGAAGTTTGTAAACGATAATGTGAAAAATGAGCTGGGCCAGTCCGTCGGTTATAAAATCGTAACCGGCGAAAACTGTTTCCCATTCGCTTCGGACAATTCCAGCCTGCTGAAACGGGCCGGTTTTATTAAGCATCATTTGTGGGTGACGCCTTACGACGAGAATGAAATGTACGCCTCGGGCAAGTATCCGAATCAGCACATTGGAGGCGACGGCTTATCCGCCTGGGCGGAGAAAGACCGCGATGTTAAAAATAAAGACATCGTTGTCTGGTACACGATGGGCCATACGCATGTGCCCCGTCCCGAGGACTGGCCGGTTATGCCTGCCGCCTATATTGGCTTTATGCTGAAGCCGGTTAGTTTCTTCAATCAAAGCCCGGCGATTAACCTGCCGTCTCAGCCGAAGAAAAGCTATTGCAGCAGCTCAGTGAAAGCAGACGGCTGCCAAAGCTGAGCGGCGGCCGATTGCGATACGAAGCCGATAGCCGCCGCTCCTGCGCTTACTGCGCTTACTGCGCTTACTGCGCCTACTGCGCATACTGCGCCCGCGCAGGCTCGGGCTAACAAACTTCCGCATGTCGATGAAGGAGGAGAGAGTCATACCGATCAAGCTCAGATGGAAGCCGCTCAGCGTGCAGTCCAAATATACGTTGTTATCCGCGTTATCGCTTCTCGGGGTTACCGTTCTGCATTTGCTACACTGGCTTTCTCTGCCGCTGCTGATGGAGGCGGCGACCGGCGTTCAGGCGGATATGCAAGGACATGGGCATCATCATGGTGCTGGGGGGACGCAGCAGCTAAGTCCGTATGTTCTCGCGCTGTACGCAGTCAACCTGGTAAGCATGTACTTCGCCGTTCGCCAGCTTTACGCGGCAATTGTGAAACGGGGAGCGAAACGAGGCTCCGGCGGCCTATGGCATACGGCCGTTTGCAGCATCGTTTCGCTGTTGGCGCTAGCTATGGGAATCTATACTTTTTTGTCCCTTTAAGAGGTTGTACCCAGCTTCATCCAACCTGCTTGGTGCTGAAAACCGGACTTTTTGAACACGCACTATAATGGAAAAAAATCACCGCAAAGGGATTGCGGAAAGGCAATGAATAGTTTAATAATAGACATAAGTCAGTTATGTTATAAAATCTAACATGAGTCCGATTCGTTTGCGGGGGTGCCGCCATGTCCGTGATCACAAAAGCGATAGCCATTTTGGATTACCTGGTTCCGCAGGGCAACGAGAAGGAAGTCAGCGTGACGGAAATTAGCAGAGAGTTGGAAATGCCCGTGCAAAGCGTACACCGTATCCTCGGCTCGCTCGCCGATCACGGATTCGTATCGCAGAACAGCCGAACCAAGAAATATAAATTAGGGTTGTCGGTAATGAAGTACGGGTTTCTGATGTGGGATAGCCTGATGCTCCGTTCGGTCGCCCGTCCTTTCATGGAAGAGCTGTCCCGGGTGACGAAGGAGACCGTCTATTTAGCAACGCGTGAAAATACGGAAGGCGTCTATATCGACAACATCGACTCCCCGCAAATTTTGAAAATATCCGAACCGATCGGGCTGCGCCTGCCGCTGTTTATCGGCGCATCTAACCGGGTCATGTTGGCCTATTTGCCGAAAAGAACGCGGGACGCGCTGCTGAGCGACGTCGAATGGGAGAAGATCCCGTCGCTCAAGCCGCTTAGTCGATCCTACATAGAGAAGGATATCGAGCTGATTCGCGAGCAAGGCTACTCAATGACGTCCGGCGAGGCGACAGAAGGAACGAGCGGTATTGGGGCGCCGATCTTTTCTTACGAAAATACGGTCATCGGCTCGCTCAATTGCGCCGGCCCATCGATTCGGTTTACCCCGGAAAACGTCGAAAAATACAGCTATTACGTGAAAAAGTACGCCGCTCTGATCTCCAAAGAGCTTGGCTACCGCAATTTGTATCAGGTTCGCGAATAATTTTTTTGGAAAAAGTGTTACGTTTAGGGTCCGTCGGGCGTCTTATTAGTAAGTGGGTCTGCTCGCTGCATTTTGCGGAGTGAGGAGCAGGTCTCGAAGACGAAGAAAGCGGCGGTGGCAAGGATGGAACGGAGTGGCAGACTGGAGCGGTTAAGGGAGATTGAAATTATGAGTTATCGGCTTTGCTATGGGCTGCTCCAATCGGAGGGACTGGCCCATGAAGCAGCCAAAGAACTGCTGCTCCGTATCTATCGCGACGAGCGGCTGCTCCGTCCGACCGCTGAAGCCTGCCTGGCGAAGCTGCTGCGAAGCGAAGCGGTTGCGGTATGCCGCCGATATATGGCAGGCAGTGTTGCGGCCGTACGCTAACCGCAGTAGAGCTTTGCAGGCATAATTGGAGGCATCGTCTACACAAAGTCCCTATACGAGACAACAGCGGCTGACCATATACGGCAGCCGCTGTTGTTGTCCCTCTATCTATTTATATATCTTTCTATCTATGCAAGTAGGGCTTCAGCTTGCACAGGGCTATTATAGCGACGGAGCGGATAATCCGAATGCTTCGGCCAGCAATCTATAGGATTTGACTCTGGCTTCAAAAGAATGGATCGAGCTCATAACGAGCACCTCGTCGGCGTTATACTGCAACGCCAGATGAAGGATACCGGCTTTCACCTGTTCCGGCGTGCCTACGATACGCCGTTCTCTCGCTCGGTTAATCCGCATTAAGTCGGTTTCCGTATAAGGGTAATCCTGCGCTGTCCGGACCGAAGGGAAGAAGTGCTGATCAATGCCGCTTTCCAGCAGCAGGAAGAACAGATCAGTGCTGAGCGCAAGCTGGTTCGCTTCCTCCTCGGTATCCGCGCAAATCGCAAGGACGGCGATCATCGAGCGCGGACGATCGTTCGAGATAGAAGGCTGGAAATGCTCTTGATAGTGCTTCATAGCCGCTTCGCCGCCCGGCGTTCCGAAAAACTGCGCGAACGAGAATGCCGTTCCGAGCTGAGCCGCGATTCGGGCGCTCTCGAAGCTCGAGCCGAGCAGCCAAACCTCCGGCGGCTCCTCAATAGCGGGCGCGGCGTGAAGCCCCGCGAAGGGGTGCCCGTCCGGCAGCTTGCCGTGCAAATATCCGACGAAATCTATAATTTGCTGTGGATATTTGCTAATATCGACGTATTTATTTTCCTGCAGCGCTCTAGTCGCGATCGGCATGCCTCCTGGCGCCCGCCCGAAGCCGGCGTCGATTCGTCCGGGATGAAGCGCTTGAAGCAGCTTGAAATTTTCCGCTACTTTATAGGAACTGTAGTGAGGAAGCATGACGCCTCCTGATCCGACTCGAATTCGTTTTGTAGCGGCCGCAATGTGAGCGATTAATATTTCGGGAGTGGAGAAAGAGAGCATGCGGCTTGCGTGATGCTCAGAAATCCAGTAGCGCTCGTAGCCGAGTTTCTCGACTTCCTGAGCCAATTTGGTCGTATCGGCAAGAGCGTCCGAAGCCCGCTGGCCTTCCCCAATATGGGACTGGTCCAATATGCCCAGCTTGATCATCGATTAGCACCTCCAAAGGAATAAAACAGCGAAATAACTGTTATTTTTTTAGTTACACTTATGAGTATACAGGAACGGAATCGAAAAAGCTTGTCCGATAAGGAAGAAAGCTCTTGTCATCATGCGCAAAATCGGCTCAAATATTGACTTGACGCGCTATAAAGGTTATTATTACACAATCGCGAATCTTGAACAGTAAGGGTGAAGATCTTGAATTCGAAACTTCAAATTAAGAGCGTAACCTTGGCCGACAAAGACCTCAAATCCGGTTTGTACCAGTACATCATGACGCTTGGCGACGGCTCTAGAGCCAGATTGTTCTACAGCAATTCGCCCGAGTGGAAGCTGACTGGCGTTACGCGCATGTTGAACGTGCCTTGCCCGCTATGTCGGAAAGACTACTATTGCGGCTGTTTCGAAAAAAATGCGGATCAATTCGAGCGTCAAATTCTCGAACAAGATTTGATTCCGGCATCGTTGAGAAGCTAATTCCGCTTTGACGTATGGCAAAGGGGCTGCCGTCCCGATCCACTTAGGATCGAGACGGCAGCCCCTTTGTTTCATTTTAGACAATAAAGGTTACTCCTCATAGGTTCGGAGCACGATGACCGCGTTGTGTCCTCCGAAGCCGAACGAGTTGGACAAGCCGACGCGAAGTCCGGCTTCGCGGGAAGCGCCCGGCACATAGTCGAGATCGCATGCCGGATCAGCAGTCACCAAATTAATCGTTGGCGTAATCAAGTTATGCCGGAGCATTTGGACGAGAGCGACCGCTTCGGCGGCGCTTGAAGCGCCAAGCATATGACCGGTCATCGATTTATTGGCGGTAACCGGAATACGTGAGGCATGGTCGCCAAATAATCGTTTTATAGCCGCCGTTTCGGAACGGTCGCCGATGACGGTGCTCGTCGCATGCGCGCTGATCACGTCGACTTCGGACGGATCGACGCCGGCGTCGGCCAGCGCCAGCTTCATTGCGAGATAAGCTCCGTTGCCGTCCGGGTGAGTCGCTACCATATGGTAGGCATCGGAGCTTGCGCCATAGCCCAGCACCTCGGCGTAAATGACTGCGCCGCGCTTCTTGGCATGAGAAAGCGACTCCAGTACCAGAATGCCTGCTCCCTCCGCCATAACAAACCCGTCCCGATCCGCATCAAACGGGCGGCTGGCCTGTTCAGGCTCATCGTTGCGCGTCGATAATGCAGTTGCGTTGCCGAAGCTGGCCAGCGCGATATCGGTAACGGCGGCTTCCGTGCCGCCCGCTAGGACGACGTCGGCGCCGCCTGTACGGATCAGCCTGGCCGCTTCTCCGATTGCCGTATTGCCAATTGAGCAGGCGGTGACAGGCGACATTGTCGGCCCTGTCGTTCCATATTTGATGCTGATCATGGCTGCGGCCATATTCGTAATCATCATCGGAACGAGCGTTGGGCTTATTCGTTCCGGCCCGCGCTCTTGCAGAAGATTTGCTTGGTCCACCAGCGTCTGAATACCGCCGGTGCCCGATCCAATATAGACACCGATTCGCTCAGGCGAAACCGAAGAATTGCCGTTCGCGTCGCTCAGCCCTGCATCGGCCCATGCCTGATCGGCAGCGGCGACGGCGAAATGGCAAAACCGGTCCATCCGCCGGGCTTCTTTACGCCCGAGCAAAGCTTCCGCGTCAAAGTTTTGGACAAGCCCCGCGATTTTAGATTTATGTCTAGCAACATCGAATGTATCGATAGCCTTAATCCCCGATTTTCCGTTCGATAATCCATCCCAGAACTGCTCTACTGAATTGCCTAGCGGAGATACGATCCCCATGCCTGTAATAACCACTCTTTCCATCAGGTAACCCTCCTAAAATAAACGAAATGATCTTCAACTTCTACCCTTGCACATAGGTGATAATCGATATATTGTCATGTATATTATCCTATTACAAGTTATAGTTTATACTGGTATAAGGACTAACAGGATAAATCGGAACGGCAGTCTGTATCAGCGAGGACAGGCTGCTGATCGCATACGAGAGAAAAGAGAGGGGCACGAGCCGGTATGAACCATCAAGCGAGACTTCAAGCATTGTCGCTATTTCTGAAAACGCAGAGGGAGAAGCTTGCCCCCGAGGATGTGGGCCTCCCAGCAGGAGGCCGCAGGAGAACGCCTGGTCTTCGGCGTGAGGAGGTTGCTCAACTGGCAGGCGTCAGCACGACCTGGTACACATGGCTGGAGCAGGGCAGGGATATCCGCGTTTCCAGCTCTGTGCTGGACTGCATCGCTACAGCGCTGCGCCTTAGCATCGACGAGCGGAAATATTTGTATGCGCTAGCGATGGAAGGGGGCGTTCCTGCTGAGCCGCTGAAAGAGGCGAGGCCGGAGATGACGCCGTCTCTGCAGCGCATTTTGCAGGAGCTTCAATACTGTCCAACTATTGTAACGGATAGACATTACGATATTGTCGGCTGGAATGCGGCCGCCGCGCATGTTTTTCTCGATTTCGAGCAGGTTCCGCAAGCCCAGCGCAACATGATCCGGCTGCTGTTTACGAGAAAGGAATTGAAACGGCTTGCCGTCAATTGGGAGCATTTTACGAGCGGCTTCTTGGCGATCTTCCGCGCGTATTACGGCCAATACGTGGAAGACGACTGGTACGAGCGCTTTCTGGACGAAATGAAGGAGGCGAGCCCCGAATTCGATAAGCTCTGGAAACAAAGCGAGGTCAAATCAGCGCCGGAGGTGCTGATCGAATTTCGTCACTCCAAAGCAGGCAAAATGCTGTTCCATCTGACATCGCTTGCGGTGCAGGGCAGCGGCGATTTGCGCTGCAGCATTTATACGCCAGCCCCCGATTCGTCGACCGAGGCGAAGCTTGAGCGATTAATGCAGCGGCCGTGAAGCGAGCGCTTTTCCCTACATGCCTACATGTGCGTTACGGCACCAAAAGCTTCTCGTCCGTTCGCAGCATAACGGAGGCGGCGCATCAGGTGTGCAATCGCCGCCATCGTGCTGCGTCCTGACGCACGGCGCCTTCGGTGCCATAATGCGCGCTGGGAGAAGCGCGCGATCAACTTCGGTTATTTTTGAGCCGGTTTGGATATAATCTGTCATGTCATAAATATGGATGATGGAGGAAAAAGCAATGAAGCTGCAGCATAAAGTGGCGATTGTTACGGGAGGCGCAAGCGGCATCGGGCTGGAAACCGTCAAGCTGTTCGTTCGCGAAGGAGCGAAGGCGGTCATTGCCGATTTTGCCGAGCAAGGCCAAGAGGTTGCCGAACAATTGAAGAAGGAAGGCTTCGAGGCGCATTTTGTGAAAACCGACGTCACGCGTGAAGATGATGTGAAAAAGATGGTGGAGGAGACGGTTGAAAAATATGGCCGCGTCGACATTCTTTTTGCTAATGCCGGCATTGCGAAGGATGCCAAAGGCGACGAATTGAGCCTTGAAGCGTGGCAGCGGACCGTCGATATTAATTTGACCGGCGTATTTCTGAGCGATAAATACGTCATTGAACAAATGCTGAAACAGGGCGAGGGTGGAGCTATCGTCAACTGCGGCTCGATCCACAGCCATGTCGGCAAAGGAAGCGTAACGGCTTATGCCGCGGCTAAAGGCGGCGTTAAGCTGCTGACGCAAACGCTTGGCATCGATTATGCCAAGGACGGCATTCGGGTGAACGCCGTATGCCCTGGCTATATCGATACGCCGCTGCTCAGCAAGCTGAGCGACGCGGTAAAACAGCATCTGATTGGCTTGCATCCGATTGGCAGATTGGGCAGGCCAGAAGAGATTGCTAAAGCGGTTCTGTTTCTAGCGAGCGAGGATGCTTCCTTCGTTACCGGGACAAGCATCCTCGTCGACGGCGGTTATACGGCCCAATAAAACGTGCCGAGCGAGGCAGCGCCGTAATAAAATCGTCCGCCCATCTTAAATTTCGGACGGCGTCTGGATGCCTAACAGGCTCATGCCGTCTCGCAGGCATGAGCCAGCCGCATTTGCAAGCGCCAGCCGGAAGGAGCGTTCGTCGGCATTATCTGCAAGGATGCGGTGACGATGATAGAAACGGTTGAACGTTTGCGCCAAATCGACCAAATATTTGGCCAAGACCGAAGGCTCGCAGCGCTCAGCGGATGCCGCGAGAACGGCGGGATAATCGAGAACGGCGGTAATCAGCTGCCACGCAGAATCGTCCTCGGCATATTGGAAGGCTTCGTCTGCAAGAGCGGCGAACGACCGATCTCCCGGCGCTGCTCCTGCGAGGCCTTCTTCATCCGCTGCTTTCGCCTGCAGCCGCTGAATCCGGGCGTAAGCATATTGGACATAGGGGCCGGTTTCGCCGTCAAAACTGACGATTTCCTCGAGCTGAAAGTCGACTGGAAGCGTACGCGTATGCAGCAGATCGCTAAACACGACAGCGCCGATGCCGACCGCTTCAGCAACTGCTTCCTTATCCGCAAGAGCTGGATTCTTCTCTTCAATCTTCAACCGGGCATGGCCGACAGCCTCGTTCAGCACATCCTCCAAAAACACCACTTGCCCTTTGCGCGTCGACATTTTCGTCCCGTTCAGACGCATCAGCCCGAATGGAATATGCTTGCAGCGGGCCGCCCACTCCAAGCCCATCTTCTCCAGCACGAGAAACAGCTGTCTGAAGTGCAGGCTTTGCTCAGCTCCGACGACATAAAGCAGCTCATCGCCGCCCATTTCTTCATGGCGATAAATGGCGGTGGCGAGATCGCGGGTCGCATAGATCGACGTACCGTCCGATTTCTTGATAATAGCGGGCGGCAAGCCTTCCTCGTCCAGCCGGACGACCATCGCCCCTTCGCTTTCCTCCAGCAGCCCCTGGCGGTCCAGCTCTTGTACGACGGCATCCATCTTGTCGTTGTAGAAGCTTTCGCCTAGTACATGATCGAAATGAACACCAAGCCGGTCATACAGCTTCTGGAACGCTGCTTTGCTGTCGCCGGCAAACTTGTTCCAGTGCCGCAGCGCTTCATCGTCGCCTGCTTCCAGCTTGGCGAACCACGCTCTAGCGGCCGTCTCGAGCTCTGGACGTTGCTCGGCTTCCCGATGAAATTGAACGTACAAGTCCAAATATCCTTTAATCGGGTCGTTCGCGATCGTTGCGTCGTCGCCCCATTCCAAGTAAGCGGCGATCATTTTGCCGAACTGTGTTCCCCAGTCGCCGAGATGATTGACGTTGACTGTTTCATATCCGACTTTGGCGAGCAGCCGGTACAGGGCGTTGCCGATCATCGTCGAGCGCAGGTGGCCGATTCCGAACGGCTTTGCGATATTCGGCGAAGACATGTCGATGATGACACGTTTGCCGTCGCCGAGATTGGGAGCTTCGGGCAAGCCGTCCTGCAGCCCGGACAAGCCGATTTTCGCCGCAGCTGTGCGGCGGAGGGCGAAATTCAAGTAAGGGCCGGCGGCTGTCGCTGTCCAGTACTCGCTTTGCGCAAGCGGCGCAAGCTCGGCTGCCAGTTGAGCGGGGCTTTTTCTTTGCACTTTGGCAAGCGTAAAGCAAGGAAAGGCGATATCGCCGTGAGCAAGATTGGCGGGCACCTCCAGCAGCCGTTGAACGTCCAGTTCACTCAGCGGGATGATTGCCGATAGCTGTGCCGCAATTTTTGATTTAAACATGTTCTGAACACCAGCCTTTTCGTAAGGTAGAGGCACGAGAGAACGCAAAAAAGCCCGTCTCCTGGAAGAGACGGGCTTGATTCCCGCGGTGCCACTCTTGTTGCCCGGCAAACGGCCGATTGACCGGCGCGGGCTTCTTTTTCGTCGTAACGGTACTGAACCGGGCAGGCCTACTAAAAATCATTCGTTCGGCAAGCCATCTCCCGGGTCCTCTTCGTCTCCAACGCCATCGCCGGCTTTCACCTTCCCGGCTCGCTGATCATGGCAGATAGGGGAGTACTCTCCCGTTCTTCGATATTATTTTTCCAATGATAAGGGAAAGACAGAGAAAAAGCAATCACCTTCGCCTTGAAATTTTTCCCGATCCCATGCGGATCTTCGGCGGTTTTTTATTCGATTTGGTGAAAACAGGGCTCTGTTTCCCGGCATTTTTCTTTTGTCCTGTAATGACTTTTCCTTTCGTTCCCGAGGACGGGGACGGATTGCCGCTTTGGCCTTGACGGACAGCGGTGGAATCCGCATCCTTCGAGCGTTTGAAGATCGTGCCCGTCCGGTTGACCGTCATTGGCGGCGCTTTTTTCATATCCTGATCGGTCGGGGCCTTGTAGGTTCCTTTAGGCTTGTACGTGTCTTTCGTTGAATAACCGCGGTAGCCGCCGCCTCCATACTTGCCGTGATCGAACAAATCGCCGAGCAGGCTGGCAAGCAGGTAGCCTTCCAGGAAGCTCATGTTGTAATTTTGCCGGACGTATTCTTTCGAATCGACCTCGATCAGCGTATCGTTCGTATCGTCCGGCGCTTGCTGCACATGTATAATTTCATCGGAGTAGACGAGGAACATCCGCTCCTTGCTTTCCTCTGACTGCTGTTCCGGTTTTTTCTTCGCGATAAGCTGGGAGGCGACTTCCGGCACGGTTTGACCTTCCGCCCGGTAGACGTAGGAAGTGGAGCTTCCGGAGCCGTTCACCGATTCCAGCGGATATTGCTCCTTGACGGTGTCCGACACTGCGCAGGCGGCGAGCAGCGGAACGATCAAGCTTAGTACCAGAATGACTTTGATGCCTTGCAGCCACCATTTCTTCGTCATGCCTTGCCCTCCTTACGAATTGCGGCAGGCGTTCGCCGATCCGCTGTTCTAGTCGGCAGCCGTAAACTACACGCCGCGCAGTACGCGTACATCAGCGGTAATCACGTTTTCTCCGGTATAGAGCATAAATCGGCCGTCTTGCCATTCGACGCGCAGCAGCTTCATATCATCGGATTGATACTGCCATACATGCTGGTCGCCGCCTTGCATGAACGGCGTTTTGCCATTTGCCGAGATGAGGCCGGAGAAATGCTCCTCCATATGATAGGCGCGGTCGTCCAGCTCAAGCGTCGTCGGCACTTCGTCGAACGTATCAAGCCTGCCGTCAATTGCTTCGTAAAGCGCGTAAACAGTCCGTTCGCGCTCTTCGATCGACAAGTAACGGATATCGGTTCCGTCTTGGAGCGTCAGAACGACAGCGTTGCGGCTGCGATTTTGCGTTCTGCCCGTCACTTGATAAGTCACGAGCGACACCTCGCAGACGTCGCCGGCGGTTAAGCTCAAAATACTTTTTTCTACGGGAGCCGGGGCCGGTTTGGACACGATATTTTTAATTCGTTTGAATAGACTCATCTGCCATCCCTCTTTCCAAATGCGATTGGTCCGGTTAGATCGATCCGATAATGAGCGCTCCTGCAATATGCAGCGAACCTGCGATCAGCGCGTAGCCGATTTTGCCGTCGTGAATGCCCTGTTCGAGCTGAATGCCAGCCGCAAGCGCGAACACGCGACGGAAAATCCATTCAACGACAAGAAGCGTGACAAATGAGGCAACCGATATGGCGAGAGCTTCCCACATATAAGTCGATTGGACAATCGATTGCGATAATATATACGCCTGAGCGCCAAGCTTCATGACGAAGCGGGTCGTGACGGCGACGTTGCCGTCCTTCATTTCCTGAAAGTCGTGGTACTTGGTCGTTAACGAATCCAGCACCATCAATATAAACAGAAGCGCCGCTCCTGCGAATGTCCACACCGGGATTTGCAGCACATCGATCCACGTCATGACCATCGATCCTCCGATACTTTGGGTAGTGGTGAAACAAAATCCGCCGGCTCTGCTTCGGATGAACCCGATCGCAAACGCCGGCGGACAGGGCGCTTTAGAACGCCTTTATTCAATTACGGCGAAGCCGCTTGCTATTCTTTCTTCTCGTATTGCTTGAGAAGCGCAGCCAATTCGTCTTCGACCGCTTTGTCTTTGCCGAGCGCCGCGAATTCTTCGTCGAGCGACTTGCCCTTCGATTGGTTCAACTCGTTGCTCGCTTCAGCGCGAGCTTCCATTTCCAGCATCTTATCTTCCATGCGCTTGAGGCCTGCGCTTGCGGAATTGGTGCCGAAGCCGGAAATCGATTTGTTGATTTGCTCCTGTGCTTTGGCGGCGTTGTAACGAGCGGCGATTGTCTCGCGCTTGTTCTTCATCTCGGTCAGCTGCTTGCGCATTTCGTCGAGCTTGGCTCGCAAGTTGTCTGCCATCGCTTTGTTGGAATCGTAGCTTGCTTTGTATTCGGCCGCTTTCGCTTCAGCAGCTTTTTTCTCTTCCAATGCGCGGCGGGCGAGATCGATATTTTGCGCCTGGGCGGCGATATGGGCTTGCTCCGTCCGTTTTTCAACCAATTGGGATTGCTCTTCGTACAACTGCTTGAACTTCTTCTCAAGCGCGATTTGCGCGGCTACCGCTTTCTCGGCGTCGGCAAGATCCTCGGTCATATCTCGGATATATTGATCGGTTAATTTAATCGGATCTTCGGCTTTTTCGATCAAGGCGTACACATTGGACAACGTAAGGTCGCGCAGACGTTTGAAAATAGACATCATTCAGTCCTCCTAGAATATGGTCATTTTTTCCGTTCCGTTATTGGTGATTCTAAACGTATCTTCGCCGCCATGGCTGGCGACTGCCGTTGTGCTTGCTGCATAATCTAATTACGATTATACGCCGATTTCGTTTCAAATGTTTGATCAAATTCAGACATTTCCGGCAAATGTCGCGATTTCGCTTAATGCCAGTTGTCGTCTTTCCTTATACAATAGAGGACAAGACTTCTCGATTGAAAGGGGCAAGCAGCAATGGCATTAATTAATTGCGATTTTTTTTCCGAGACGCTCGGCATGAGCAGCTCAATGACAGTCCTGTTGCCGCAGCAGACGTTGTCGCAGATCGGCATGGAAGGGGTTCAGAGAGAAGGTCGCCACCCGGTGCTGTATTTGCTGCACGGGCTTTCGGACGATCATACCATTTGGCTGCGCAGATCATCGATTGAACGATACGTTTCTTCGCTGGGGCTCGCTGTTGTCATGCCGAATGTACATAGAAGCTTTTACGCGGACATGGAGTATGGCGGGAAGTATTGGACCTTCTTGACGGAGGAGCTGCCGGCCGTCGCCCGTTCCTTCTTTCCATTGTCGGAAAAACGGGAGGATAACTTTGTTGCCGGGTTGTCGATGGGCGGATTCGGGGCATTCAAATGGGCGCTTAATCAGCCGGAACAGTTCGCAGCAGCTGCTAGCTTGTCGGGAGTGCTCGATCTTGTCATGCATCGCGATTCGCTCGGACCGGACAACGGGCTGTACGAACCTATCTATAAAGCTTATGGAGATAAAGATATTAGAGGCACGAAGGATGATTTGATTTGGGCGGTCAATCAGGCCGACTCGCTGGCGGGTCCAAAGCCGCTCTTGTATCAATGCTGCGGCACCTCCGATTTTCTATACCGGGAAAATACCAGCTTTCGCAACGCCTGCGAGCAAACGGGTCTGCAGCTGACTTACAGCGAGGAGCCGGCAGATCACGAGTGGGGCTACTGGGATAAAAAAATTCAGGATGTGCTTAATTGGCTGCCGTTGTAGCCCTTTTCGGAACGAAGCAACAGCAGGGATAGGCAGAAATTGAAGAGCCTGATATCGGGACCGGATTCCTCTGCCTTGCAAATATTGATTTGATAGGCCGCTGATGCGGTCTTTTTTTTGCATTCCGAAGCCGGTCATGCTGGTTTAATTAGATTTTCGCTATCGTTGCAAATTGCCTATCATTAACGCAAAGGGTACGTTCCGGTTGCAGCAGGTTCAGCGGTCTGGGTACAATGGCGGAAAGGAAACCTCGAAGGGTGAAAATATGCATAGACGAAAATACCCGGATGAGGCTTCGAGAATGCGGTTTTTCACGATATCCACAAGGTTATCCACATTATCAACATAAAAATATGGAGCTTTTGTTAAGGTTTCGGCCGTTCATCCACAAGCTCGCAGATGCAATTATCCACATCGATGTGAGAATGGCGATCCATGTTGAAATCCGACAGAAGAGCTCTCGGGAAAAAAAGATGTTTCGACTGTTGACTCTGACGTCACGTCATCGTTTAGCATGAAGTCGCGGGGGATGCAAAGAAGCGCTTTCTCAGTGTTTGCTGCTGGACGGATATCCCAAAGCGAGCTGACGGTTCCGGGAGATTGAGTCATAGAACCGGTCTGAGGCGTACAGTTCAACAGACTCGAAAAAAACGGGAGGAGCCATGGTGATGATCAAAATAAACGAGGCGGCGAAAATCGCAGGAGTGAGCGTGCGCACGCTCCACTATTACGACAAGATCGGACTGCTGAAGCCGTCTCAAGTCGCGGAGAACGGATATCGGCTCTACGGCGAAACGGATTTCGCCAGGCTGCAGCAAATTCTGTTTTTTAAAGAGCTGGAGTTTCCGCTCGAAGCGATCAAGGCGATTCTCGATAATCCGCGGTTTGATCGGAGAAAAGCGCTTGAAGCGCAAAAAGAACTGCTGACGGCTAAAAAGAGCCGGCTGGAGAGCATTATTGTGTCCGTCGATAAAACGCTGCATGCGATTGAAGGAGGAAGTACGATGTCGAAACAGGAAATGTTCGAACCGTTTGATATGAAAAAAATCGAGGAGCACCAAAGGAAATATGAGCAGGAAGTGAAGGAGAGGTACGGCGATTCGGAAACGTACGCGCAATCCCGTTCGCGTACGGCCGGCTACAAGGAAGACGATTGGCGTCGGATCCAAGGCGAGGTCGATGTGATCTATAAGCGCATCGCGGACGCGATGGACGGCGACGCTGGGTCCGAGGAAGCGCAGCTGGCGATCGACGCATGGAGGCAGCATATTACCGACCATTACTACGAGTGTACACCGGAAATATTCCGCGGATTGGGCGACATGTATGTAGCCGATCAACGTTTTACTGATAATATCGATAAATACAGAACGGGATTGGCTGCTTTTATGCGGGATGCGATGCATATTTATTGCGACCGCTTGAATTAGGGCGGGCTTGTGCAAAAAGACGGGAAACACATTTACAAGCTGCCCGATAGCTGTCATCATAGTGAGTATTGTTTTACTCATCTCAAGTATAGACAGGAGCGGCGAATACGCCATGTGGCTTGTTTTCTCCCTTTTTGCAGCGATCGGCTTCGGCTTGCGCGGCATATTATATCATTGGACCAGCCAGCAGCCCCTTAACCGGAACGCTCTGCTTTGCGGAGCGTTTTTCTCTGGGGCTCTAATTTGCTTGATCGGCGTATTCTGGACCGGGCAGCAGTGGACGCCGTCCGCGCTCGTCGGTATCCAGATGGGACTTTTCTCATTCGCGGCCAATGCGAGCATGTTCAAAGGCTTTGCCGTTGGAAAAGCGTCGTTGATCGCGATCTTGACCGCGCTGCCGTCCGTCTTCGTTGTTATCGGTGCTTTTCTGCTTTGGGGAGAAAGGCTGAATGTGATGCAGGCGGCCGCTTTTATCGTCATCGTTGCCGGTATTTTGCTTGTGCGCTATTCCAACGACTTATCGCTGGGCAATCTTCAGGGAGCTCAATGGGGGGCGCTGGCGCTGCTGCTATTCGCCGCCAACGATCTGTCGGGCAAATGGTCGACGCTGCTTGCGGCTCCGATGTTTCCGACGCTTGTCTGCATGTTTTCCGCCGGCGCCGCCTGCTTTGGCATCTGGTGGCTGGCCGATCTGCGCAGGCTGAAAGCGGACTCCAAAGGCGCCTCTGCACAATCGAACGGGGAACGAGCGGTTGTAGCGGCGGTCTCCGGTCATTCGGAACAGGCGGCGAGCCTAGCGAGGAAGTGGAGCGGTCAGCGGACTTTTCTGACTGGTATGGCGATCGGGACGACCAACGCAGGAGGAATGATGATGATTTTAATCGCGTTTGCTAACGGCAAAGCTGGCCTCGTGTCGGCGGTGACGGCGCTTAATGTGCTGATCGTGCTGCTGTATACCCGATTTGTCGTCAAAGAAAAATTTACCCGTCTGGAGACCATTGGGATCACCGCCGCATTTGCCGGTATTTTGATGATGCGGTTGTTCGGTCGATAAATAATGATGGAAGCGGCTTTCACTTCTCCGAGGTGAAAGCCGTTTTTGTTTGTTTATATCGAACCGCTTGCGGCGAAGCTGATGATAATCGATCATGCAAGTGAAGGGGAAGAGACAGGATGGGCAAAAAAGTGCCGTTCGAGTGGTTAGCGGTTACTGCCGGCATTATTATATTGGTTATGCTTCTTTTTATACGGCCGGTCACCGGAGTGGCCGACAATGGCGACTTTCACCGGGTAATGACGGCCGGCGGTTTAACTTATTTCGATGAAGGAGAGTCGTATGAGGACCGGTACTTCGGTTATGCCCATGAGAAATACGGCTACGGGCCTTTTTTGTTCGGCAGCTATGTCTCCTCGCAAATTCCGCTTGTTGTGCTTGCCGGACTGCTCGGCAGAGTATGGAACGGAGAATGGTTCGACATTCGCGTCCTGGCGTCGCTTTATTCGGCGCTGTTTCTAGCCGCCCTTTTTATTCTGGTCAAATTCAATAAAAGCTCGTCCTTTTGGTTTAATCTTGCGCTGACAGGTGTGCTAGTGGTTGTGTTCGCGGATGTTGGCTATACCGCTTACTTCAACTCTTTTTTCGGAGAGGCGGCAACGCTTGTTTTTATGCTGCTGACCGTTGGACTTGTATTGGGCGCGTTGCGCGCTGAACGAGGAGCCAGCGGGCTGCTGGCCGCTTTTTTTCTCGCGGCGGCGCTGCTTGTCTCGACCAAGCTGCAATATGCGCCGATTGGCGTCGTTATCGGACTGCTCGGTATTCGGCTAATGCGAGCCCGAACGGACAGGGGCTGGCGGCGTACGGCCGTCATCGGCTCCGCGGTTGTGCTGGCTGCATCGATTGTGGTTTACGCCGCTGCGCCGGGAGGATTAAAGGGCATCAATTTATATCAGACGGTATTTTTCGGCGTGTTGAAGGATTCCCCCGACCCTGCGCGCGATTTGCAGGAGCTGGGACTGCCGGAGTCGCTTGCGGTCAATGCGGGCACTAACTATTTTCAAAAGGATGCGGTCATTAAGCAGAATGATCCTCGGATCGAAGAGGCGCTTAGCAAGATCGGTCATACGGATGTGCTGTTGTATTATGCGAAGCATCCCCTTCGATTTGTTCAGAAGCTTGAGCGGGGAGCGAAGAATGGCATGAGCGTGAGGCCTTACTATTTGGGCAGCTTCGACCAGGCTGAGGGAAGAGGGCGGGGGGCGCTGAACTACGCGTATTCCGTCTGGAGCGAGTTCAAGCATACCCATGTTCCGAATCGGTTATGGTTTGTCGCTCTGTTTTATTTGTTGTATGTCGGAGTGATTCTCGCATCTTATTTCAAGAGGAGAAGAAGTGAAAGTCTAGAGTCCCGCGCAAGACGCAGACTGGCGCTCGAAGTGCTGCTGACCGTTGCGCTGATTGGGGTGTTCGCGCTGGCCGTGCCGCTTGTCGGAGACGGAGAAGCTGATCTTGGCAAGCATTTGTTTCTGTTCAACGTCTGTTTTGACCTGATGGCGATCACGGCTTTGATGGGGCTAGTGAATTCAGTATTGAATTTAAGGTTCAAACGTTAAATCAATACTTGGAATAAATGGAGGTTAAGGCGAATAACCCTCTGCCCCGCAGCGTTCCTACTCACTTAGAGTCAAGCGCTGATTTCGATTATGAGCTGAATTTGCTGCAAATTCTCCCTTGAAGAAGAAAATTGATCTAGATACAATAATTAACATAAAAGCACGCTTACGATTTCAGGCATGTTTCATGCAATCATATTCCTTGATGCAAAGGAGAATGAAGATGGTTATGAAATCGAAAGAACCGGTGTCAAGAAGAAGGACGCTTAAGCCGGAAATGACGCAAAAATGGATGATCATTGGAGGATTGCTCTTTCTGTCCAGCTTGGTCATTCTGATCTACCTTAGGGACGAAGGAGTCATTACGGATAAACAAGGCATAAATATCGGATGGGTGTTCGCCGGCATTAGCGCATTGACTCTTTTGCTGGATACGCTTGCCCGAGATAAAGCGACGATGTTTTATCGGTTTATCGGAGTTGCGCTACTCGCATTGTTTGCGTATATCCGATATTTCTAGTGTTTATTTGAAGAGGAGACCAACAATTGCTGAAGAGAAAAAAGGCTGCATGGAGTATAAGCAGATTCCATGCAGCCTTTTTAAATCAGGGCTTGATCGAAAAGGAGAGAAAATTCGGTTTTGAGCTGCGTATTGCAATATATATGAAAAATCGGCTCAACACCATAATCAGTGCTTGATCCTCTTATTCGTGAGGTCTGAACCACAAGTGACCGTTATAGCAAGACTTTGCATTCGAAAAGAAGCAGTGATGGTTTGAGCCAAGCACTGATTTTCGGTTTGGAGCCTAGTTAATGGACAGTAGTGACCGTTAGCGCCGATTATTCGAAAATTCGGCTCGCTTAGGGACATTAATGTCCCTAAGCAAGGGATCGGGGCGGAGAATAGCGTGCAATCATCTTCTAACGGTCACTAGTGTCCTTAAAGAAAGGGAATAGGCTTTGTTTTTTGCTCTAACGGTCAGAATGGACCGCTTGATGGATACGATAACGCTGCTGTCCATTGTGAACCATTCAAACACTCCTTTCCACAAGCTTGTCTTGTGGATCGATTGAGGCGGGTTGATCGCACAACCATCTTACGGAAGGTAAGGGACCCGCAGTGTTTTCCCTCGCTTCAAGTCATGCTCTGATTTCGGTTTTGAGCGGCGTAATACAATATATATGAATTTTCATATATAATTTGCGGATTCTGAGCAAAAGCTTCGATTATATATGATTTTTCAACTATAATCGTTCAAAATCCGGATTTTTGAAAAATTATATATGATTTTTCGTGCTTATTTGCTCAAAGACACTGCAGCTCTGCACTTTCGGCAGTTGGAGGAGCACGCTGCTAGGCTTTCTCGGACAGCGGACAACATAAATAAGCGGCCCATAAGGTCGCTTATTTATGTTGTCCGTACATTTTTACTTAATGTTCAGCTCAACTTCAATCAGTACTTAACTGCCCCGCAGCTATTCCCCTCACTTCAAGTCATGCACGGATTTCGGTTTTGAGCTCCAAAGAGTTGCTAGAACGCCCAATTCCCTTGCAGCAGCACCGGCTCGCGCTCGCCGCTGTCTGTAATGCCATAAATATCGAGCTTGCCCGAACCGACCATGAAGTCGGTATGCGCCATGCTGATGTTCAAGCCCGCCGCCAGCAGCTCTTCCTGCGACATTTTTGTACCGCCCTCGACGCAGGACGTATACGCGCTGCCGAGCGCCAAGTGGCAGGAGGCGTTCTCGTCGAACAGCGTTTTGTAGAACAAAATGTTGGAATCGGAAATCGGTGAACGATGCGGCACAAGCGCTACTTCGCCTAAGTAATGGGAGCCTTCGTCGGTATCGATCAGCCCTCTGAGCGCTTCTCCTCCTTGCTCGGCGGTCCAGTCGACCACGCGTCCGTTCTCAAAGGTGAAGGAGAACCCATCGATAATATTGCCGCCGAAGCTGAGCGGCTTTGTACTGGCGATGGTGCCGTTAACGCCCGTACGGAACGGCGCTGTGTATACTTCCTCCGTGGGCAAATTCGGGACGAACAGAACGCCCTGCTCGTTGCTCTTGCTGCCGCCAAGCCATACTTGCCGGTCCGGAAGCTGAATAGTCAGATCGGTTCCCGGGCCGATGTAATGCAGCTTCTTATAGGCCTTCTTGGTCAAATAAGCGGCTTTTTCCTTCAAGCCGCGGATATGGGTCTCCCAAGCAGCAATCGGATCGGGAAGATCCGCCCGTACCATGCGGAAAATAGCGTCCCACAGCAGGCCGACTTGATCTTCCTTAGGCGCGTCAGGGAACACTTTGGCTGCCCAAGCCTGCGAAGGGACGGTAGCGAGCGACCAGCTGAATTTGAAGGCTTGCGCGTATTTGCGATATTGCGCATTCGCCTGGCGGATCGTTTTGTCAGCCATATTAACCCGCTCGATCGGTACACCGCGAAGCAGGTCGGGATCAGCTGAAGAGATCGTAATGGAGGCGGCTCCTTGCTCGGCCATCTCCAGTCGTTCTCCAGCCGTCCATTTTGGCTCCTCCAGCAGCGAGGCCTCCGGGGCCAGATCGTATTTCAGTCGGGACACCTCGTCGTCATTATAGACGACTTTGACTTGGTAGGCTCCGGCCTCGTAAGCCTTTCTCACGACCAGCCGGGCAAGCTCGATCGCATCGACGGAGGCGTTCAGCATGACCGATTGCCCCTTTTGCACGTTTGCGCCGATTTTGACAATCAGCTCGGCATAGCGGTCCAGTTTCTGTTCGAATGACAACATAAGGCCATCTCCTTTTCGTATTCGGCTATTCAAATCAATTTAAATCAGTTTAAATCATTTCATTTCTTGATTTAGTCACCCCCATTATACCCCTTGGACAACGAAAAATATATTTGCGCAACGTCCGATTCTCCTTCGTTGCAATAGGCGGAGCGGGCTGTGCTACAATGGAAAACAGAAGCAATCGAAGTGACGGAAAGGGGAATACCCATTATGGATACGATTTACGCGCGCAGAAAACAAAGCCTGCTTGTATATATGAGAGAGCGAGGGATCGGTCTTTCGCTCATTACCTCGCCAACAAACGTTAATTATTTCACGGGTTTCTTCTGCCAGCCGCATGAGCGTTTTCTCGCTCTAGCGATCGACGCGGAGACGGGCGGAGAGAAGCTGTTCATGCCGCTGCTCGATTTGCCGGAGGCGGAGAAGCATGTCGTGGACAAGGCAGATGCAGTGCCGATCTCCGACACGGATGACGCTTATGAAGTGTTGCAACGCTACTTCGGCCCCGCTCAGCTGGAAAGCGTCGGAATCGAGAAGGAGGCTGTTTCGCTCGCCAAGGCGGAGCGGCTGCAGGCTGCTTTACCAGGAAGCCAATTCGAGGATTTGGAATCGTTTATATTAAGCATGCGGATGAAGAAAAGCGCCGAGGAAATCAAAAAGGTGCGGACCGCCGTCGAAATGGTCGAGCAGGTCGTCGGCCATGCCGCCGGTTTGGCTAAAATCGGTATGACTGAGATCGAGCTGACTGCCGAAATCGAATATCAAATGCGCAAGCTTGGCGCAGAACGGCCGGCATTCGAGTCGATTGTGCTGACCGGAGCGAGGTCCGCGCTGCCGCACGGAACCCCGGGTCCATACGCCTTTCGGGAGGGAGATTTCGTCCTAATCGATATTGGCGTGCAGGTGAACGGCTATTGCTCAGACATTACGAGAACGTTTGTGATGGGAGATGCGACGAAGGAGCAGCGGGCAATCTACGATGCTGTGCTGGCGGGCAATCTGGCCGGTATCGAGGCGGCGCGCGCAGGGGTGCCGCTGTCAGCGGTCGACAAGGCGGCGCGGGACGCTATCGCCGCGAGGGGTTATGGTCCGCTTTTCACTCACCGGGTCGGTCACGGCTTCGGCATGGATGTTCATGAGCAGCCATCGGTGTCCGGAAGCAACAGCGCGTTAATCGAGCCGGGTTTGCTGTTTACGGTTGAACCGGGCGTATACGACCCGATTATTGGCGGCGTGCGCATCGAGGACGATGTCTATATCGGAGAGGACGGCCAAGCGGTCGTACTGACAAGTTATCCGAAGGAGCTTATCGTATTGGGCGGTTAACGGACGAAGGGAGAGGACGGCAATGCCTTTTTACGGACAGCCGATTGTGCCCGCCATTCGCGGCTGGAAAGACTTCGAGGAGCTGATCGCATCACCGTATACGTATCTGGTGCTGCTAGACAGCCAGATTGGCCAGCTGAAAAGCTTGGTGGACGAGGCGGCGAAGTACGGCAAACGGATGCTGATACATGCGGATTTGATCGAGGGGTTAAAAAATGACGAGCATGCGGCGCAATTTTTGTGTCGTCATATCGCACCTGCAGGCATTATTTCCACGCGAACGGGCGTTATTCAAAAAACGAAGCAGAACGGGTTAATTGCGATTCAGCGGCTTTTTCTGCTGGATACGAACGCGTTGGAGAAAAGCTTCTCGCTGATTGAGCGCACACAGCCGGACTATATTGAAGTGCTTCCAGGCCTTATGCCCCGCATGATCGGGGAAGTGATCGCGCAGACAGGGAAACCAGTGCTGGCCGGCGGTCTGATTCGTACAGCCGAAGATGTCGAGGCTGCGCTTGAGGCTGGAGCCGAAGCCGTAACAACGTCGAGAAGGGCTTTGTGGAAGCAGTACGAGCCGAAGTAACGGCCGGCCCCGCCGACCGATGAGAGGAGACAAACGTATCGTGAATCAGGAAACGTATGTATTGGCATTGGATCAGGGGACGACAAGCACCCGCGCCATCCTGTTCGACCAGGACGGGGAGCCTCGCGCTGTCGCGCAGACGCCGGTGACCTGTCTGTTCCCGCAGCCCGGCTGGGTTGAAATCGACGCGAACGAGCTATGGGAGACGTCGGTAAGCGTCATTCGCGAAGCGATGGAAAAGCAAGGAGTAGCGGCCGGCGGCATTGCCGGCATCGGCATTACCAATCAGCGCGAGACGACGATCGTCTGGGACCGAAAAACCGGCGAGCCGATCTATAAAGCAATAGTTTGGCAGTCGCGTCAAACGTCGGACATATGCGAGTCGCTTCGTAAGGCTGGATTGGATCGGTCGATTCGCGACAAAACAGGACTGCTCATCGATCCATATTTTTCCGGCACAAAGGTGAAGTGGTTGCTTGATCATGTGGACGGAGCCAGAGAGCGGGCCGAGGCTGGCGACTTGCTGTTCGGCACCGTCGACAGCTGGCTGATCTGGAAGCTGACCGGCGGAGCCGTTCATGCGACCGATTACTCGAACGCTTCGCGCACGCTGCTTTACAATATTTACGAGCTGAGCTGGGATAAGGAACTGCTGGAATGGCTGACGGTTCCGGCTGCGATGCTGCCGGAGGTCCGTTCCTCCTCCGAGGTGTACGGCCACACGGCGCCGGAGCTATTCGGCGGCCCGATCCCGATTGCGGGAGCCGCGGGCGATCAGCAGTCGGCTCTGTTCGGTCACGCCTGCTTCGATAAGGGCGAAGCAAAAAACACGTACGGAACCGGCTGTTTTATGCTGATGAATACCGGCGCCGAGCCGATCCGTTCGGAGCACGGCTTGCTGACGACGCTCGCCTGGGGCATAGACGGCAAGGTCAGCTATGCGCTGGAAGGCAGCGTATTTGTCGCGGGCTCCGCTATCCAATGGCTGAGAGAAGGACTCGGATTAATCGTAACCTCGGAGGAAAGCGAGCAACTGGCGGCTTCGGTGGAATCGTCTGATGGCGTCTACGTCGTTCCTGCGTTCGTCGGTCTCGGTACCCCGTATTGGGACAGCGACGTGCGCGGTGCAGCCTTTGGCATGACCAGGGGCACGAGAAAAGAGCATTTCGTTCGCGCAACTTTGGAAGCGATTGCTTATCAAGTGAAGGATGTGCTTGAAGCGATGGAGCAGGATTCAGGCATGCGGCTGAAATCGCTTTGCGTCGACGGAGGGGCGATTCGCAACAACCTGCTGATGCAGTTTCAGAGCGATCTGCTGCAGGTGCCGGTCGACCGTCCGGCGGTAGCCGAAGCGACGGCGCTCGGAGCGGCCTATTTGGCCGGGTTGGCTGTAGGCTACTGGAACAGCCTTGAGCAAATGAACGATCAGCGGCGTTCGGAGCGGATTTTCGAGCCGCAAATGGTTCCCGTCCGCAGCGCCGAGCTGCATAACGGCTGGAAAAAAGCGGTACAGGCGGCAATGGCGTTCAAATAACCGGCTGCCATAAATGGGCTGGATTTTATTCGAGCTTATATGCTATGATGATAACAAGTTAATATTCGGTCGGAGATCAGGAGAAACCGTAATACCCCTTTGCCCGTGCGCTTAGCGCGCGGCTGCAAGGGAGTTTGCGGTTTCTCCTTTTTTGCGTGCCGTTCGCTATAGGAGGACTGGAAAAATGGAAACGAATCATACGAGGTTTAATGCACTAAATCGGCCAGAGATTGTTCGCGGGATAAGAGACAGCAAGTTCGATTTGCTAGTTATTGGAGGCGGGATTACCGGGGCGGGCATAGCGCTTGATGCTGCTTCCCGCGGCTTGAAGGCCGCAGTTGTCGATATGCAGGATTTCGCGGCGGGGACGTCCAGCCGTTCGACCAAACTCGTTCACGGCGGCTTGCGCTATCTGAAGCAGCTCGAGGTTGGAGTTGTCGCGGAGGTTGGGAAGGAGCGGGCGATCGTCTATGAGAACGGCCCGCATGTCACGACGCCGGAATGGATGCTCCTGCCCTTCTATAAAGGCGGTACTTTCGGCAAATTCAGCACGTCGCTCGGGCTGCGCGTCTACGATTTTCTCGCTGGCGTCAAGCGGAGTGAGCGGAGGAAGATGCTGTCGGCAAACGAAACGTTGGCGAAGGAGCCGCTGCTCAAGCAAGAAGACTTGCGGGGCGGAGGTTACTACGTCGAATATCGCACCGATGACGCAAGGCTGACGATAGAAGTGATGAAGAAGGCGGTCGAGCTCGGAGCGGTGGCGCTGCCTTATGCGAAAGTCGAATCATTCCAATACGACGGGAATGGGAAAGCGATTGGAGCGAATGTCCGCGATTTGATTGAAGGAGAGACGTTCCTGTTAGAGGCGAAAAAAATTGTCAATGCGGCCGGTCCTTGGGTCGATACGCTGCGGGAAGCGGACGGCTCGAAGCGCGGAAAGACGCTGCATTTAACGAAAGGCGTCCATCTTGTCTTCGATCAAAAACGGTTCCCGCTCGGTCAGGCTGTTTACTTCGATACGCCGGACGGCCGCATGGTATTCGCCATTCCGCGCGACGGCAAGACGTACATCGGTACAACCGATACGAATTACAAAGCGAATATTGCCCATCCCCGCATGACGAAAGCGGACAGCGATTATGTGCTGAACGCCGCCAATTTCATGTTTCCAACGCTGCGCCTTACCCCCGACGATATCGAATCGAGCTGGGCCGGTCTGCGGCCGCTGATTCATCAAGAGGGGAAGGATCCTTCGGAAATTTCCCGAAAGGACGAAATTTTCGTCTCGACATCGGGATTGATCTCGATTGCCGGCGGCAAGCTGACGGGCTACCGGAAAATGGCGGAGACGGTCGTCGACAAAGCTGTTCGGCTTCTCGCCGAAGACGGAATGGGCGGCGGCATCGGACCGAGTGTGACGAAGAGCTTGCCATTAGCGGGCGGCGATGTAGGAGGCTCCGCCGTATTCCCGGCTTTCGTGCGCGATAACGCCGAACGGGGAGTGAGGGCCGGTTTGGAGCGGACGGAGGCGGAACATCTCGTTCGCAAATACGGAACGAATATCGACATTGTACTTGGATTGATGGGCGAAGCGAAGCGGGAGGCTGTCGCAACCGGACTGCCAAAGGGACTGCTCCTTGAGCTGTTGTACGCGGTGCGATACGAAATGGCAAGTACGCCTTGCGATTTTTGGATTCGCCGTACCGGCAGCCTTCTCTTCGATCGCGATCGCGTTCTGAAATGGAAGGACGGCGTGCATGCCTGCATGGCGCGTCTTCTGGAATGGACGGAGGAACGGAGTGCAGCGTACGCCAAGGAGTTGGAAGACGAGTTGGCGTATGCCGTTATACCGCAGGACGACGATAATGCCGATTAAGCTTTATACAAGCAACAAAAAAGGCTGCCCGGAGGGATGTTCCATGTTCCCGCCGAAGGCAGCCTTTGCTTTGCGAGTCGCTAACGCGCTAACAGTCGCTCGCGGTCGCTATTCGCCGCTTTCCTGACGGAATTCGCGCGGTATGCGGCGGGCAACGCCGGTGCGAATAGCGGCTCGTACAACGGCGTCGCGAACCGAAGGAACGACTCTGTCGTTGAATATGTTGGGAATAATATATTGCTCGTTGAGCTCGTCGTCGGTGACAACGGAGGCGATTGCTTGCGATGCGGCCAGCTTCATCTCCTCGTTGATCGACGAAGCCCGGCAGTCCAGCGCCCCTCTGAAAATGCCGGGAAAGCAGAGCACATTGTTGATTTGGTTCGGATAATCGCTCCGCCCAGTAGCAAGCACGCGAACATAAGGCTCCGCCAATTCTGGATCGATCTCGGGATCGGGGTTGGCCATGGCGAACACAATGGGGTCGGCGTTCATCGCCTTCACGTCGTCTACCTTCAGTACGCCTTTGCCGGAAACGCCGATAAAGACATCTGCACCTGGGATTACATCCGACAGCTTGCCGGCCGATTGGCGGGGGTTCGTCCGGCGAGCCACTTCCGCCCAGATCGGATTGGCGTACTCGGCGGAGCGAACGAGCGCCCCTTCCCGATCGACGGCAACGATGTCGGAGGCTCCTGCCGCGATCAGCATGCGAACGATCGAAGCGCCGGCCGCTCCGATGCCGGTTACGACAATTCGAACATCGGTGATCGTTTTATCGACGATTTTCAGCGCGTTCAGCAGGCCGGCGAGCAGAACGACGGCTGTTCCGTGCTGATCGTCGTGGAAGACCGGGATGTCCAGCTCTTCCTTCAGCCGAGTCTCGATTTCGAAGCAGCGTGGAGACGAAATATCTTCCAGATTGATGCCGCCAAACGTCGGCGCCAGATTTTTGATTGTGCGGATAATATCCTCGGTATCCTTCGTGTCCAAACAGATCGGAAAGGCGTCGACGCCGGCAAGCTGTTTGAACAGCATCGCCTTACCTTCCATGACGGGCATCGCCGCCTCAGGACCGATATCGCCAAGGCCAAGAACGGCTGTGCCGTCCGAAATGACGGCGACGGTATTCCGCTTGATCGTCAGCGAATAAGCGCTGGAAGGCTTCTCGTGAATCGCCATGCAGACGCGGGCGACGCCGGGCGTGTACACCTTGGACAAATCCTCGCGGGTTTTAATCGGCTGTTTGGGAGACACCTCGATTTTACCCCCGAGATGCGCGAGGAAGGTGGAATCGGATACGTTGATTAGCTTCACGCCGTTAAGCTGTTTAACCGCTTCTACGATTTCATTGGAAGTCGACTCGTTTACGTTGACCGTAATGTCGCGGGTCGTCGTTTCCTTGCTGGACCGGATCGTGTCGATAGCGATGATGTCTCCACCAGCTTCCGCCACCCGCCGCGCAATATCGGCAAAGGAGGCTCCGGCTTTCGTTAATTCTACGCGCATAATCAAGCTTGTTAATGTAGCCATTTTCCATACTTCCTCTCGTTTGGTATGTAGGGGTAATTGCTCAATGGAAGGCGTGTTTAAGAACGAGCAGAAGATTGGCGGGCTTCTCTGCAAGCCGTCTCGTATAGTACGGATACCACATAACGCCGTAAGGCATATAGCAGCGTATCCGGTACCCGTCAGCCGCCAATTGCTCTTGCGCATTCGTGCGGAGGCCGTATAGCATTTGAAATTCGAATGCGTCCGCACCGATACCGTTATCCGCCGTGTAACGCTTCACCCACTCAATGATCCGATCGTCATGAGAGGCTACCGCCGTATAGACGCCCTGATCGAGATGCAAACGGATGATCGTTTTAAAATGTTCGATTACGTCCTCTGTACGCTGAAAAGCCAGACTTTCCGGCTCCTTGTAGGCGCCCTTGACCAGACGCAAATTAACGCCGTTCTCCATCAGCTCTCTCGCATCTTTCTCCGTGCGGCGCAAATAAGCCTGCAGAACAGTGCCGACGTTGGTCAGCCCTTCGTCGTGAAGCTTCAGCACCATATCGATTGTCGCCTGCGTCAAGCCGGAATGCTCCATATCGATTCGGACGAAATTTCCGCATTTCTTCGCCTGTAAGACGACATCGCGGATATTGCGGTAGCAAGCGGCTGCGTTTAACGATAGTCCCATCTGGGTCGGCTTCAGAGACACATTGGCATCGACCTGGCGCTCGGAAATGGCGGATAGAAGTTGAATGTATTGCTCGCGATATCCGGCCGCTTCGTTCAGTCTCTCGATTCCTTCTCCAAGATGGTCAAGCGTCACCATAATTCCCTTCCGGTTTAACTGCTCTGTTTCAGCCAACGCTTCAGCAAGCGTGTCTCCCGCAATAAAGCGGCGAGCCAGCCGTTTGCCGTACTTGACGGAAAGCTTCTCCACGAGCCTGTTCCCGGCAATGGTCAGCAGCGTCTTTCTATATCCTTCCAAAAGATCCATGCCTCATTCCCCTTTCGTTGAAATGAAACGGTGTGCCGTTTGCAGGAACCGGAATCAATTGCCCGACATAGCCGCATATGATGAAATAGGCGGGCTGCAGCATGCCATCCAGACTTTTATCGACTTATCGTGAAGGAGGGCGAACAACCGATGAGAATCGAATTTCAAAATGAGCCATTCACCGATTTCGGAGAAGAGCGAAACCGTGAAGCGTTCGATGCCGCATTAACAAAGGTTCGAAGCGAGCTAGGAAGGACGTATCCGCTGCGGATTGGCGGCGAAAGCGTCATGACTGAGGCCGTCCGCGCATCCGTTAATCCGGCTAAAATAAGCGAAACGGTCGGCGTCGTCGCCCAGGCCGACGAAACGCTGGCCGTTCGCGCGATCGCGGCGGCGAATCAAGCTTTCGAAAGCTGGAAGCTGACGGAGCCGAATGAACGCGCTCGTTATTTATTTAAGGCGGCGGCGCTGATGCGGCGCAGAAAGCATGAGTTATCCGCGCTTATGCTGCTGGAGTCCGGCAAGACGCGGACGGAAGCGGATGCGGATACGGCCGAGGCCATCGACTTTTTAGAATTTTACGGCAGGGAAATGCAGCGCCTCAGCCTTCCTCAGCCGCTGACGGCGATTGCCGAGGAAGAGAATGAACTGTATTATATTCCGCTTGGAGCAGGCGTCGTTATTCCGCCCTGGAATTTCCCGTTAGCGATTACGGCAGGAATGACGGCAGCGGCCATCGTAACCGGGAATACGGTCGTCTTAAAGCCGGCTAGCGCAACGCCGGTCATCGCAGCGAAGTTCGTCGATTTGCTGGAGGAGGCGGGCTTGCCTCCAGGAGTCATCAACTTTGTGCCGGGATCGGGCGGTCAAATCGGCGATTGTCTCGTCGATCATCCGCAGATCCGTTTTGTCAGCTTTACCGGATCGCGCGAAATCGGCTTGCGCATACACGAACGGGCGGCCAAAACGCATCCTGGCCAAAAGTGGTTGAAGCGCGTCGTGGCCGAGATGGGTGGCAAGGATGCGATTATTGTCGATGCGGACGCCGACCCGGATGACGCGGCGGCGGCGATCGCCGCTTCCGCCTTCGGCTTTTCCGGCCAGAAATGCTCCGCCTGCTCGCGAGCGATTGTTCACGAGGCGCTATACGACACGGTTCTTGAAAAGGTGGCGAACCGCGCCAAGCAGCTCGTTCTAGGAGATCCCGCAGAGACGGCAGTCAGCCTTGGGCCGGTTATCGACGAGCAGGCGTTCCGCAAAATATTGGCGTATGTCGAGATCGGCAAGCAGGAAGGCCGGCTTGTCGCCGGCGGAAAAACCGGTGACCCGGGCGGCTACTATATTGAACCGACCGTCTTTGGCGAAATCGGGCCGGAGGCACGCTTGTCGCAAGAAGAAATATTCGGGCCGGTTCTTGCCTTTACAAAGGCGAAGTCTTTCGACGAAGCGCTTGCTTTTGCGAACGGCACCGAATACGGATTAACGGGTGCCGTCATTACGCGAAATCGTGCGCATATCGAGCGGGCGCGCAAGTCTTTTTTTGCCGGTAATTTGTATATTAACCGTAAATGTACCGGCGCTCTCGTCGGCGTTCATCCGTTTGGCGGCTTTCATATGTCCGGGACGGATTCGAAAGCGGGAGGGCGCGACTATTTGCAGCTGTTTTTGCAGGCGAAGGTCGTATCGGAACGTTTTTAAACCATATGACGCGTATAGGAAGGCGATAACCGAAATTCAATGAATCGATACGGGTGCGGAAGCAAAAACTTGAAGTAGCAATCGATATTGCTGCGAATAGGAAAGAAAGGCGGGTCACCCATTGATTGAATTGGAAAAACCGGTCGTCGTCCATTATCAATTATCGGTTGCGGAATTAATTGAGAAGGCGGTGGAGCGGGGAGAAGCGCGGCTGTCTTCCACGGGAGCGCTATGCGCCTGGACCGGGGCGTTTACCGGACGATCGCCGAAAGACAAATACATCGTGGAGGAGCCGGCGGCTTCGAGGTCCGTTCAATGGGGAACAGTTAACCAGCCGCTGTCTCCGGAGCGGTTCGACAAGCTTCACCGCCGCGCGGTCGCATATATGAGAGAAAGAGAAATGTTCGTATTCGACGGTTACGTCGGCGCCGACAAAAGCTACAGGCTGCCGATTCGCGTCATGAACGAATTCGCCTGGCATAATCTGTTCGCCTTTCAGCTGTTTATTCGTCCGACGAAGGAGCAGCTGCCGGAGCATAATCCGTCGTTCACGATCATCTCGCTGCCTGGCTTCAAGGCCGATCCGGCCGTCGACGGGACGCGTTCTGATACGTTCATAGCTATTTCGTTTGAGCGGAGAATCGTTCTAATCGGGGGCACCGAATATGCGGGCGAAATGAAAAAATCGGCCTTTACAGTGCTCAATTATTTGCTGCCCCAGCAAGGTGTGCTGCCGATGCATTGCTCGGCCAATACATCGGAGGACAGCGGCACCGCGCTGTTCTTCGGCCTCTCCGGCACAGGCAAAACGACGCTGTCCGCCGATCCGGATCGGCAACTGATCGGCGACGACGAGCATGGCTGGACGGACGAAGGCATTTTTAACTTCGAAGGCGGCTGTTATGCCAAATGCATTGGGCTAACCGAAGAACGCGAGCCGCAAATTTGGCGTGCGATCCGATTCGGCGCAGTGTTGGAAAATGTCGTGCTGCAGGAGAGCACTGGCCTAGCCGATTATAGCGACAGCCGGTTAACCGAAAATACGAGAGCCGCTTATCCGATCGAGCATATTGATAACGCTCTGCTCTCCGGCGTCGCCGGTCATCCGAGGACGATCCTCTTTCTGACGGCCGACGCTTTCGGCGTGCTGCCGCCGATTGCGAAGTTGACGAAAGAGCAGGCGATGTATCATTTTCTTTCGGGCTACACGTCCAAATTGGCCGGAACGGAGCGAGGCGTAACGGCGCCGGAAGCGACGTTCTCCGCTTGCTTCGGTGAGCCGTTTCTGCCGCTTGCGCCAAGCGTGTATGCAGACATGCTCGGTGAGCGGATCGAGAGAAACGGCGTCCATGTCTATCTCGTCAATACCGGCTGGACAGGAGGGCCTTACGGCGAGGGAGAACGGATCAAGCTGACGTATACAAGAGCAATGGTGGCGCAGGCCATCGAAGGAGGATTGGCCGAGGCCGACTATGTCGTCGACCCGGTCTTCGGCTTGTATGTTCCACAGCATGTCAAAGGCGTGCCGGACGAGCTGCTCCAGCCGCGCGCCGCTTGGCCGAACCCTGAGGCGTATGACAGGCAGGCGAAGGAACTAGCTGAATTGTTCGCGGCGAATTTCAGACGCTTCCCGGAAGCGGGCGAATCGGTTGCGGCCGCCGGTCCCGAGCTGTAGGTTGTCGGCAAGCCAACTAGCCGACTAGCCGCTTAGTAAGAAAGAGAAAGAGAAAGAGAAAGAGAAAGAGAAAGAGAAAGAGAAAGAGAAAGAGAAAGAGGATCTACAGCCTTCTGAGAGCTTGAGCTTGATTCGCTGTTCTCAGTATTGTTAATGCCGTTATTACATCGAAGTGAAAGCAGCGATGAATGCTTCTTTTAATTAGGATGGTACCGAGAGACAACCTTCTCGTCCCTTTTGTGGATGAAGGCTGTCTTTTTTTTGCTCTCAGGATTATTGTCTGCTTCCGTAAAGACAACAAAATTGAAGTAACAACCTAATTACACAGAAAATATTCAATAATACAGAAACTGTTTTAATGTAATTGATAACTATTTATTGTTATATTATGATTGCTTTAATGTACTTAAATAGAAATTAAAGGGCTGTTTTCTTCGAACTATAATGTTTTGAGTCAGCAAAATACGGTTATGGAGGATTGAAATGCAGGAACACTTTATGAATCCGAAAACAAACGATATTTCAAAGATGATTGAGCTTATTGAAAACCTGCATGATCGAGTGTCAAGAGACATTGATGTGCAGGCCCCGCGGGTTGCAGGAGAAGGCTCGTTTTCTTATCTTGACGAATTGAAGAATTCCTCTATCCCGGCGGACACGCAGAGTGTTGAGACAGTCTTTGAAGAGTTGGCTGGATTTTTCAAAGGCGCAGTCCGCTGGAACCACGACAAGACGATGATTAACATTACCCCTCCTCCGAGTATTGCCGCACTTGCTGCAAATGCCTACGCTACGATGTACAATCCCAATTTTGCTCAAGATCAGGTAACCGGCGGGCTCGCGAAAGCTGAACTGCTTGTGAACAAATATATTTCCGATATGGTCGGTTGGAACTGGAAATTATCGCATGGGGTTTTTACCTTTGGCGGGAAGGCAACCAATCTTTACGGCGTCAAGGTCGGCTTAACGAAAAGCTATGCGGCGGCGTCCAAGGAAGGCGTTAAAGGAGATCCGTTCACGATAACGACGATTCAAGGACACCCTTGTCATACGGAGGTGTGCGACTGGTTGGGGATTGGAAAACAAAACAGCGTCAAGGTGCCAGTTGATCACATGGGCAGAATGGATGTTCCGGCAGTGGAAAGGATCATTAGTGAAAATCTGGATAAAGGAAGAAGGCTGGCTTGCATTACCGTCAACTGCGGCACGACCATTCAGATGACCGTAGACCCCATTAAAGAAGTGGCTGAAATGCGAGACAGGCTTGTTCATAAATATAATCTTGATTATATTCCCCATATTCATGCGGATTCGGTAATCGGATGGTCCTGGCTTTTCTTTAAAAATTACGATTTCGAGCGCAACGTCCTTGATCTTGAGGAGAACGTGCTGCTCAAAATTAAGAATATGGCTCGCATGGTTGCGGAGCTGGAATATGTGGACTCGCTGGGTGTTGATTTTCATAAAACGGGCTTCTGTCCTTACGTCTCCAGCCTGTTCTTAGTAAAAAACAGTTCTGATCTTTATAATCTGGGCAACATGAAAGCGATTCCAATTGAAGATTTCGAATATGGAAACTATTCCCCTTTCCAATATAGCCTAGAACTATCAAGAGCCGCAACAGGTCCGATAACGGCATGGGTCAACCTTCAGTTATTTGGCTATACCGGCTATCAGAAATTGCTGTCCCAGCTCATTTCAGTCGGCGACTATACGAAAGAGCTGCTGAATCAGGACAGGCAATTTGAAGTCATCAATAATGACACTGAGGGCTGGGTAACGATTTTTATGATAAAAGAGCATGAGAGCACTTATAAATTTGACGATATCAGCAATATGGACGCGGAAACAGCTCGACATATTGCCAGCTACAATTATAATTTCTATTTGTATTTGTTGGAAAAACAGCACGAAAACACTTGCTCGTTTGCTTTCGACTATACTTCCGGATACGACAATTCCAAGAAAGGCATTTCTATCGGCGTTTTTAAAATCTATGCCATATCTCCTTACGCGACGAAAGCAAGCATAGTGTCCATGATTGACGAATTGACGATGCTCAAAAAAGAATACGATGAGATTCATCGGCACTATCAACCCAATGTAGTGCTATATAAGCCAAAAGCATTCGTTTTCCGATAATACTATCATTTTGACGGAGGTAGGGATTTCTAGTGAAGCTGATCAATACTGAAAAAGTTGAAAGACTAGGCGCTATATTTTTAGGGGCAGATGCATTTTTTCAGGGCGAAGTCATGCCTATCATCCAGTTTCTTGAGGACAACGGATTTACTATTTTAAGAGCTAACGTTAAAAGGCGCTTAACCAGAAATGAGTCAGAAGAGATCTTTCTGCTCGGCTCGGATCATTTGACGAAAAATGAATATTTCAGGTGGTGGATGGTCAATGACCTAGTCACTTCAGGGCCAATGACATCCCTGCTGGTATACTCTGCCGACGAACAATCGACTTGCTTGGCTCAGCTCAACCGGCTGAAGGGGGCTGGCGATCCTTTTTACAATACGAACGATACGATACGCGGTAAATTCAATTCCGTCAATATTGCAATGAATTTAGTTCATGTGCCTGACAACTACAAGGATATTATGAAGGATACCGCGCCGTTCTACACACAAGAGGAACTGGAAGCAGCCGTGCAAACAGGCCTTGAAAATGTGCAGCAGGCGGGCCGGAGGGGGCAGACGCTGCTGCCCAGGCATGAGTTGTTCGAGCTCAAATACTTTTCCAGTCAGCTCGGCAGAAATTACTCCTTCTTTAAATCATTGTACTTGTGCAAGTATGAGATTTTGCGCGGGATTGCCGATGATTATGGGCAAAAGAGCTTGCTGAGAGAGTTGTGCATCGGGTATCTGGAGGACCTTGGACAAAATCGGATTGCCAACTTAAGCGGAATGCGCAGAATAATCGGGGAGGAAAAGGCGCTTGCCAACGAGCTGTTCTTGAAGATAAAAAACGAGATCGCTGCCGCTGACGATAGCAATGCTGAATATGTTAATGCGAAATGTACGGAACTCAATCATCTTTACACGTATTTATGCCTGTCGGATGAGGATGCGTTCCATAACGTCAAAGACAAACAACTTCAACAGCTGCAGTCGGTTAATCCTATTCTTACGGATAAAGACGAGCTTATTTTGCTTACCACTTTGTCACAATGGGCTAAGTACAAGATTTAACTTTTTCTGAATTGGAGGGGGTGACGTGTTGAATGCGATTCCTGATTCAGGTCGGTTGGAAGGCATATTGCTAGCTGCAAGCAACATATTGCTAGAAAGTCAAACCCACTTAGGAAATGACTACCAGATGGAAATTTCACACCATTATGGCTTGGACAATTTTCCTATTACCGGCGCCATAATTATCAATCTCATCAACCGCTCCTATTGCAAAAAATTTATTATTTTGTCTCCAGAGCAATCGCACCCGACGCACTATCATAAAAAAAAGGAGGAAACTTTCAGGCTATTGCATGGAGATTTAACGGTTGTTTTGGAGGAACAGGCGGTCAAACTGGGGCTTGGCGACAGTCTCCTGGTCAGACCGGGTCGGCATCATTCTTTTAGCAGCCAAGGCGGCTGTTTGTTTGAGGAAATATCCACGCACCATTACTCCGGCGATTCCTATTATTTGGACCCACTAATTTCTGAAAAGAGCCTTCATGAAAGAAAAACAATAATTGAGACTCCATTCTTTAATCGCTATCTTAGCTCTGATTACACCTATATAAAGGAGCCAAAATGAGAGACGGATATTATCTTTCAACGTTTTTGTATATAGACGAGCTTGCATGCGCAATGGATATTAAAATGCGGCATAACCAAAATGCCTCTCTTTGGAAAAAGAATGGAAGCGATCTCTCCTTGGTTCGGTATTGGGAGCTAGAGAGGGTAACAGGCTTTAAACAGCATTCCATTACGTTTCTAAACAAAGAAAAGGCGATTGAGCTCATTAATTATTTGTTAAACGAATTCGGATTGACCATTGAGGATATGAATGAAGTCTGGGGCACGCCGTTACTGGACACAACCGACCGCTATACCTCTATTAAGGAGTATAGCGATATCGCCTATCATAGCGTCGCCCACTTATACTCTTCCGTTCTATTGCAAAGCGATATCTTTTACAATTCAACCATTATTGGACTCGCAGTAGATTCCGGGCCGGACAACGTTGTTGACCAGTTCGCTTATGAAAAGCGCTTTTACGCGGGCTGTGTCGTGAATCAAGGGAAGATTGAGGTGTTCCCTGTCCATTCGCCAGGGAAGCTGTGGTCGCGCGCCAAAAAGCAATTTAAGCTGAGGGAAGGGACGCTGATGGCATTGGCGACAGCCACGACAGCCGAACTTCGACCCCGAGCACTTTCTACGCTGAACTTGATGGATATGTCAGCACGGGACGAGGCGAAAGCCTTTTTGGACGATTTGATCGAAATAGCCGCTGATCGTTCCAATCTCTTATATGCAGACGAGCGGTTCAGTGAAGAAGAGAATCGAATCAGCGCTATTATGAAGGAAGTACAAAAGATGTCGGATCTTATCATGGAGAGCAATATTCATGCCATTCGCGACAAATACAACATAAGCGTTGAAAACAGCTATCTGGCTTTATCCGGAGGATACGCGTTGAATTGTCCGACGAACAGCCATCTTATGAAAAAGTTTAAGTTCAAAGGCTTGCTAGCCCCTCCTTGCGTAAATGATTCCGGCATGTCGCTTGGCATGGCCTTATATTCCTTTTACAAGAACATGAATGGGGAAGTTAACGTCACTATCAATCACGCCTATCATGGAATCGAGGATTCCAAATTAGACGAGATTGCAGCATCCGATCTTTATCGCCCTTACGTAAAAAGCATTCAAACCATTTCGTTTGAGCAAGCGGTGGAGGACCTAATCGATCAGCCTATCGTATGGTTCTGTGGAAAGGCGGAGCTCGGGCCGCGCGCATTAGGGAACCGTTCGATTCTTGCGGACCCGCGAAGCGTTCGATCCAAAGACCGCTTGAATGTGGTAAAGAAACGGCAATGGTGGAGGCCGGTTGCTCCAATTGTTCTGGAGTCGTACGGGCATGAGTTCTTTGAAGACTTCAACGCTTCGCCGTTTATGCTGCAAAACTTTCAAATCAGAAAAGAGAAGCTGGAGCTTATTCCTGCCGTTGCGCATTTGGATGGCACAGCCCGCATCCAGACGGTCAATCAGGAGCATGACAATAAACTGCTGTATCAATTATTGGAGTCGTTTTACTCAAAAACGAATGTTCCGATACTGTGCAATACCTCGTTAAACGATAATGAAGAGCCTATTATTAACACAATTGAAGAGGCGCTGAACTTTGCATTAAGAAAAGGCTTTGATGTCATTTATGTCAACGGCCAAAGAATTGCCTTGCACAATCACCATCTCTACGAGGTCCAAAAACCGCTAAAGAGAAGGACAGAGGAATGCTCCGAATTAACGGAGAGCGCCAAAGAAGAAATCATCAGCCGGCTGAATCCGCACAAGGTTGAGCAGGATGTCTTGATCTACTACTACGACCATCCTGAACTTATGGACAAGTACAGTCTCCTTCATCAGGAACAAGCCGACCGCATAAGAACGATTGCTAGGGAATATATAGCGAGGTTTCCGATGAGCTTTGTGCGAAACTAAAGCAATAGCGAGGGATGACATGCAGATCAGTTTGGATTACAGTACCGAGCTTTTAAACAGCAGCTTGGGTATTTCGTGCATCGAAAATCATTACATGGCGGTGCTGATGAAAAATGACTTTCCCTATCATGCTGTTTATTACAAAAGTTTTATACCTGTTATTAACGTTGTTGTGGATTTTATGAAGAATGGATCTTCATATGCGTATTATAGAGGTCTCGAAAGGCTTCAATATACAGGAAAGCAATTGGGATTGGCGCAGACGAAAGCCTATGAGAACCTCGATTTCGAAAAGGTGAAGCAAATGTTGGAGACGGAGCTTACGGTCAAGAGGCTCCCGATTCTCATGCGTGTGGATGCTTCCAAAATTGACAATGTTGCAGATCTTCCTTGGAGGGAGGATCACTTCATTATGATATTTGGCATCCGAGATGAAAAAGTTCTGCTGATGGACGATTTTCCTAAAAGAGTGTTCGAAATGGACTTTAGCCAGCTGCAGTCCGCCTACAATGATGAGATCATCCTCTTTGAATTACTACCTTCTAATAAAATCCGGCAAAATGCTTATGAGCAATTATTAATCGAAATTCAAGCGGCAAGGATAGCCTATGATGCCCACGCCTTTGAACAAATGTTGGAATCGATAAGCTTGGACAATCTCTCCGCCCTGCGAGATGCTGTTGGCATTCTAAAAATATCTAGAAGAAGAATGGAGAGTCTGGCTGCTTCCCTTGGCGAGCAGGGCGCCAGTCTTCTGAATGAGTTGAACGAGGCCAACAGATTGACGGAGAAGCTGTACAACGCAATAGAGCTGTACCGATTGCGTAAAACGATTAATTCAGAATTTATAAAGCAATCTCTGTTTAGCTTGTCCGCATTGGATACGCAGTGGCTGAGCAGAATTCAGACCAACGAATCGAACTTAAATTTGGAGGGATTAAAATGAGCGAGGCTCTGATTGTGGAATGCGTTAAAGGACTTATCCCTAGCTTGGATCCAGAGCAGATAAAGTCGGAGGCGAAGCTGAAGGACGAGCTGGGCATTGATTCGCTTAAAATGGTGGAATTACTTGTGAATTTAGAAGAAAGATTCAACATCATGTTTGACGAAAGCGACTTGGACCCGGGCTTGCTTGGCTCGGTACAGGATTTAGAAAATCTTGTTAATCGATATGTGAAATGATAACGGATCAACTGACGATATGGGATGCCCTGGATGCGGCGTTCGGCAACCATCCGGGACACGCTTCCCTGACAAAGCCCGACGAAACGGTTCTGACCTATGGCGAATTGCATAGTTTGGTTAAGCATCGCGCCGCTGAATTGAACAAAAGGTACCCGGAGCGTTCCGTTCTGTGTATCTACCGTTCCCAGCCTTATGATGAAGCTATCGATATACTTGCCGTTCTGGCAGCGGGTCATGTGGCTGTGCCCGTTTCAAGCAAGTACGGACAAGACAGGCTGCAGAAAATATTGAAAGATTGCATGCCTCACGGCGTACTCGTCGACAACGGGCTGGATGAACAGGATTTTGTCCAGCCTAGGGCCGAGCGGCCTGCAGCAGTCACGTTGTCAGAAGATGCTGCTTTTATATTGTATACATCTGGAACGACGGGCAGGCCCAAAGGCGTCATTCTCACCCAGCGCAACATTCTATCCAATTTAATGGATATCGAGGATTACTTTCCTGTTAAGGACAGCGACCATATTTTAATTTTTCGACCATTGTCCCACGCCTCGGCGATTACCGGAGAATTTTTGCACGGACTGCTTCATAGCGCCAGAATTACATTTTATAATGATGTTCAATTTTCGCCCTTTAAGCTGATTGCTATGCTTAATCAGTTCCAGTGCACCGTTTTTTGTACGACGCCCACCGTCATGTATCACTTGAGCGGGATCAAGAGGAGAGCGGTGCTGCATACCGTCAGAGTCGTTGCTATAAGCGGCGAGCGCCTTTTGAAGCCGGTTATTGATGAAATTTCAAGCGTATTTCCAGGTATTGATTTTTATAATGTATATGGATTAACCGAAGCATCTCCGCGGATCAGCTTTCTTGCCCCTTCTCGCTTTTATGAGAAGGCGGGATCGGTTGGCATTCCATTAAATCATGTAGAACTGTTGATTGTAGACGAAGATGAATGGCAGTGCGACCCCGGCGAGGTTGGAGAGCTTCGGGTCCGCGGGCCTAATGTGATGAAAGGGTATTGGAATGACGATGTCTGCACTAATCAGAAGCTGATAAACGGATGGTTGATTACCGGCGATTTGGCTTATATAGACTCTGAGGGCTTCTTATATATTGTGGGCCGCAAAGACGAGTTGATTATACGGGCTGGAGTAAATGTGTATCCCTGTGAGATTGAAGAAGCCATTATTGAGAATGCCAGTATTATGGATGCTTTGGTTTACGGTGAAGCCGACCCGAAATACGGAGAAAGCATTTGCCTAATCGTCAGTTGCATAGAGACGATGACTGAGCAAGACGTTATGCGCATATGCCTCAATAAATTAGAGGCTTATCAGGTGCCGGATCGTATTCAAATCGTCAATGAAATCCCACGCAATAAGGCAGGGAAAAAGGATAAATCAAAATTTATAGAAAAGTAGGAGTGGCTTGTGAACATGTTGAAAGAGCATGAGCTTGTCTTGAAGCTAGCTGATTTTAGAAGCCCTGATTGTGAGAGGATAAATGAACTGATGCAAGGTCAGCTTGACTGGTCGCTTGTGCTGGGCTTGCTGGCGTACAATCGAATGGGCGGTGTTGCGCACTATGTTTTAAGAGCGAACAATATTCCGATTCCAAACGGTTTTTTCGAGTTTAGTCTATTTTTGCAGCATGACATTATGAAATTGAGAACGTTAGCCTATCGCAAGACGGTAGCCGAGCTATCGGCTGTGTTCAACGAAAGCGGGCTCCCGCATGCCTTCTTGAAGGGTTCTGTCTTGTCTAATATCGTCTATCCGCTGGGCTGCAGAGTCTCAAATGATATCGATATTTTGATGTCGAACAAAGATTTGACCGAGGTGGGGAAAGTGCTGCAGAAGGAAGGCTTTATTCAAGGAACATTCAATAAAAAGGATGCCACTATTGTCCCTGCAAGCAGAATGGAGATTATTCACGCCCGGATGAACTTCGGAGAAGTTAAGAAGTATATGAAAACCTGCGATATGCCGGGGCTTGAGCTGATCGAAGTGGATATTAATTTTTCTTTGGATTGGACCCCTCAAGGGACTCAGCAAGCAGTTGAGACTTTCCTGCAGAGCGCCGAGAAGTATCAGTTCAATAACGAAGAATATACGTACTCGCTGCCTAAGGAATATTTCTTGGCTCACTTGTGCGTTCACTTGTTTAAAGAGGCGATTGTGATGAACTGGATCGAAACGCAGAGGGATCTTGGTCTTTACAAATTCGCCGATATTTACGCTTTTCTAACCGATCCGCATATTCTGGTTGACAGCCGGAAGCTGATTGAAATCGCCCGCGCCAATCATATCGAGAAGGAATGTTACTATGCCCTGTACAATACGAGCCTGCTCTTCCCGAGCTTAAACGGATCGGAACAGTTTGGGGAAATGTTGGACGGCTTACGGCCTCTCGATCTAGCTTATTTGGATGAAGTCATAGATCCCACGGATTCTTCCATTAAATACAAGTGGAGTCGCGGTTTTCTAGAGCGGTTTTTTGATATGAACCGTTCCGAATTATTGGTTCCAGTTATGGCCTAATATACGAGAATGTCTTGGTATAAAAAACGCCCCTCGCCTTGGCGAGGGGTTGTTCACTCCCATTGACATAGCCTAGCGAGGGGAAAAAGATGCGCGTATATTTATGGATTTTATCGTATTTGCGAGTTCATATGAAATCGTTTGTTTTGCTTGTAGCTACGATCTTAGCCATAACGCTTGCGGAGCTGGCAGTGCCAAAGCTTGTTCAATATTTTGTTGATCACGCTTATGCGGCTAAAGACAAGAAGTTCCTCTATATTCTGGGCAGTCTATTTGCCGTTTCTATCCTAGTACTCTTTATTGCAAAAGCGGGAGAGAATCGTTTCCAGCGCATTTTGCAGGAACGCGCTTCACGCGATTTGCAACTGGACATATTCAAGCAATTGAGAAGACTTGGTTTTCCCTATTTGGAAAAGCATACGGTCGGCGAGACGCTTTCTTTCTTGAATACGGAAGTACGGGCGCTGCAAGAAATATACCGTTTGGGGCTTCCTCATCTATTTAATGGTTTAATATTCGCTGTTCTTGCGGTTTCCATTATGATATCCACGAATCTAAAGCTGACGCTTGCAGTACTAATCCCCGTTCTTCTGCTTTATTATGTGTTTGGCCCAAAAATCGAGAACATTGCGGCGAAATACGCCAAAGAAGCGACGGATTACCGACTGAAGGAAAACGAAAAGATTTATGAGAGCATTACCTCGCTCACGGAGGTGAGAGCGTACGGCTCGGAGAAGTGGGATTTTTCGCGGTTTCAATCCGCAGTGGACGCCTATACGCATAAATTAACAAAATCCGTCTTTTATGCGTTTTTGCGTGGTACGAATCGCAGAATGACTTATTACATCGGTGGCCTTATCCTATTTGTTTATGGCAACCATTTAGTCGTTAATCAGCAAATAACAGTTGGGGGCTTTATCTCTTTTCTTTTATATTATTTCAGTGCAGTTCACAAGCTAACGCTCGTTATTACGAATGTCACAGAGCAGCGCATGCAGGTGTATCAAGCTGAACGGTTATATCGCTTTATGCAAGAAACTCCCAATATTAAGGAGCCGGTCGACGGAGTGGTGTTAGAAAACCCGGAAGGGGAGCTTGAGTTTGACCGTGTCGGGTTCGCCTATGACGACAGGGTCGTGTTGGATTCTTTTAGCCTTGTTATTAAGGCGGGCACTAAAGTGGCTATTGTTGGCGAAAGCGGATGCGGCAAAACAACGCTATTAAAGTTGGCGGCCCGCTTTTACGACCCTTCCAGCGGAGTGATTCGTCTTGATGGCGTACCGCTGGATCAACTGTCTTTGGAGTCGCTAAGGGGGACCTTTGGCATCGTATTTCAGGATACGTTTCTTTTCGGGATGTCGGTGAAGGAAAATATACGTTTTGGAAATCCAGAGGCCACAGATGAGGATGTTATTCAAGCAGCCAAGGCAGCCTATGCCCACGAATTCATCATGTCGCTGCCAGAGGGATACGATTCGGAGGTTGGAGAAAGAGGCGTTAAGCTATCGGGCGGACAAAAGCAAAGAATAGCGATTGCCCGGTTGTTTATCAAGCAGCCCCGACTGCTTCTTCTTGACGAAGCGACCTCTGCTCTGGATCAGATTAGCGAATGGGAAGTTCAGCGCGCGATGGAGCAACTGTTGGATGGACGCACGATGATTGCCGTCGCTCATCGAATATCGACGATCAAAAATTTCGATCAGATTATTATGATGGAAAAAGGAAAGATTGTTGAAGCGGGAACCTATCAAACTTTACTGGAACAGAGGGGAGCCTTCTATCGCCTTGTCCATAAGAAACCGATGGAGGTGGAAGTTCATGCATAGTCTGCGTTGGTTGTTTAAGGAAATAAGATCGAGCAGGCTGATACTCCTTCTGGCTTCCTTCACGTTAAGTTTGGAGATGGTCGCAAGCCTGGCGACCATCGCGCTGCAGCAAGTTATGATCGACGATGTCTTTAAACAAAACGACGTCGGGCGTTTCTGGACGGTGTTGTTATGGATAGCTATGGCTTATATTTCACACGCGGCTTTATTCACGATAAGCCCTGCAGTAAAGCTGAAAGCATATAGCCGGATTCGGAAAATTCTGGCCTCCCGACTGATGCAAGCCATGTATCGGTTGCCTATATCAAAGCTGCAAAATCAGCGAACGGCACACTATGTCTATCACTTCACCAATGATTTGAATCAGACCGTTGATATTGCAGCAGAGGATTTGCCGCGAATGGTGCAGCAAATAGTGGCTATCGTTATTATAGGCTGGATCGTTCTTGAAGCAAGTCCAGCATTGCTGATTTTGATTGTTTTGTTAGGAATTGTTTATGTCTGGAGGGGACGCCGGTTTGGAGCTGAACGATACCAAGCAGCCGGGAAGGTGAATCAAAGCCGATCGGAAATGCTCGTTCACATGGATGAAGGCGTCGCGGCGACCCGAGAGGTAGTAGCTTTTCATCGACAGGATTGGGAGAACCGCAAATTCCAAAAGCTTTATGACGTTTATTTCCGTAACGTGATGCAAGAAGGAAAGCTAATCAACAAACAAATGATGAAGAGCGAGCCGTTTACATGGCTGGCCATGCTTGCTGTATTTGTATTCGGCGGTTGGTTGACGCTCGAAGGAAGTCTATCATTGGGCTATTTCATTGTCATCTTTCAATTTGCCTCGCGATTGATGGAATCGATTAATATATTATACAGCAGCTTCCTGGGGATGGTAAGCAAACTGTCTTCCACGGAGCGGCTTAGAAATGCGATTCATGCCGAGAAGGTTCAAGATGGCATCAGTCGTTTGAGCGGACCTGTTCAATCGCTTTGCTTTGACCAAGTGACGTTTTCTTATGAAGAAAACAAAGAAGCGGTGTTGAAAAGCGTGGACTTAGAAATTCCCATTGGCAAGAAGATAGCCATTGTCGGTACGAGCGGAAGCGGAAAATCGACAATGGCCAGTCTCCTGATGCGATTTTTCGAACCGGTCTCTGGCGTGATCCGAGTAAACGAGATGAATTTGGATGACATTGCCCGCGAAGATTGGACATCACGGATTGCAATTGTTTCACAAGAGCCGTATTTTTTGGCAGGCACGATTAAAAACAACCTAAGCTTCGGACAAAGCGGGGTGACCGAGGAAGAGATGGCCGAGGCCTGTCGGACAGCCTATATCCATGATTTTATTGCTACGCTTCCCAAAGGTTATGACACTGTTATCGGCGAGAGGGGCGTCACATTGTCGGGGGGGCAGCGCCAGCGTCTTGCCTTGGCGAGAGCGTTGCTGAGCAAACGTGAAATCCTGCTGTTGGATGAAGCGACTTCCGCTCTGGACTTAGAAACAGAGCGCATTGTGCAAGAGAATTTGGATAATAGAAGCCCGAAGTTTACGATCGTGGTCATCGCTCATCGGTTATCTACGGTGCGAAACGCAGATATCATTTATGTTGTAGAAGATGGTTCGATAGTAGAGTGCGGCACCCATGAACAATTGATGAGCGGAGATGCGCTATACCGATATTTGGTTACAAAACAGATGGTGGAAGAAGCAAGTTAATGGGAAATAGGGATAATTTAGATTAAGAGCATGTAGTTTACAATAAATATAAAATATGATATATTTTAAGAATCGCAGGATTATATACTACCATAAGGTGGTTCTTATGAACGCTACAATATGCAGTATTAAGACGGAGGAGATTATTGCTCCAGGCAGTGAGTTGTCATGGGCTTTTGACAGCGGCCATTATGGATGTTTCGAAATTCATGGGCCGCTTGAATTGAAGTCGAGGAAACGACGAGAGGTTGTCGAGTGCGGCTGCATAGTAGTAGGAAACAAGTTTAAATTGCTAAATCACAACCTAAGAGCGGTCTCCGTTCGAGGAGTCGTCCTGAACAGTGGAACCGTATCCCCCTTCAATCAGCTTGACATTTTTAAGGGAAATCAATACTTGGATGAATTATTCGTTAACGCCTTTGCACACCACAATTCCCCCTCAGAAACATTCCATCGTTTTGAAACTATACTACCCTCGTTGCTATCCATTATCAGCGATAAAGAGAATGAAACCGCTCAAGGGAAAAAAGAAGCCTCCGGTAAAATCGATCGCAGATTGATCAAAATCCACCGATATATTCGCAACAACTATCACCTTACGCTCAGTTTGCAACATTTAGCGGAATTAATCGAATGCAATCCCATCTATTTAAGCAATACCTACTCGAAAGTGTTTCAGATTTCGCCTATGAAGCATTTGCAAATGATTAGAATGGAGAAGGCAAAATTTTTGCTGTCGAGTACGAACACGACCATTAAAGATATTGCCAATCAGTTGGGTTACATATCAAGTTCCCAATTTGCCGACCTTTTTAAACGCTACCATCGGCTCACGCCCTCTCAGTATAGGCTGGAGTTCAATCTCAATGAATTTGATTAGTTAATTACAATGTCTACTGAGGTGATGTATAGCATGAATGACTCTATGTCTATAGAGCAAACGATTAAGGAAAAAATTAAAGAGATTCTAGCTCTGCCAACAACTGAACTTGATAATCATCTGGAGTTAGGCGCTCTTGGTCTGGACTCCATGAAATCGATTCAGCTTATCGTTCAATTAGAGGAGCGGTTTAGCCTTGCATTCGATGACGAGGAGCTGCTGTTCGAGAATTTTTCGACTATCGAGAAAATAACGCAAAAAATTAACGAGAGATTATCAGCTAGTGCTTAATATTCCGTTTTTTATCGTTGGAGATGAGTGTGTGGAAAAGAAGCTGCCGATAGTAGAACCAATTATTAAATGTTATCAAAGCGTTGCCTATCCATTATCGATCATTCTAGCCCATGACGAAGCATGGCCGTGGTTATACAGCAATTTCATCCAATTATACTCGCCTAACGGCTTTGAAATTATGATGCATAACTATGAAGATACGAATTTCAAGGATTACCCTTGGCTAGTCGTTAATGATTTTGAAAGCTTGGTGGAATACGGAGAGGAAGAGCTGGTTCAGTCACTCATACAAGCAATTGATCGCGATCAGTATGTTTATTTATTTGTCGATGAGTTTTATATTCCAAGAACGGGATCGTACGGAATCAGAACCCACGTTCATGATCTTTTAATAAATGGATATGATTTAGAAGCACAAAAATTTTATGTGAGCGGCTATGTGAAAAATTCACAATATACATTCTATACGGTTTCGTTCGAAGAGTTAGCCAGCTCGGCATTAAACGGTGATTCGATGCCTCATAAAGAAATCAAATTGTTGAAATACAGCAAATATAAGCTGCCGAACTATACTTATCTTGCTTATAAATTTGATATGGAGAATGTAGTAGAGCAGCTTGCAGATTATCTTTCCAACCAAGATACTTCGGTGAGAACCCGTATGCTTCAAAGTCCGAATCATTTTTTTAGCGGAATACAGGTCTATAAGGTATTGTACAGCCAGATTAAAAACGCTTCCAGCACGGGGAGACTTGAACTGCACCCCTTCCTAACGATGTACGAACATAAATTGTTAATGAATAGAAGAGTCGAGTATTTCATTAAACAGAAGGGTCTTCATCTAGATGCGTTTTTAACGGCGACTGGGACATTGGCTGAAAAATGTTTATCCGCGAGAAATTTGGCATTGAAGTTTCTTTTTACGGGAGATCATTCGATTTTAGTGCGATTAACCAATCATATTAAAGAATTGGAAGCTTTGGAGTATCAAGTTTTTACAGATTTGCATGCCGAATTGAATACAGTAAAACCAAGAAAACTACTTTCGAAGGCCGAACTCTTTTTTGCAGAATCAAGCACGAAGCTCGATCATTTGTTTGAATTATCCACGGATCAGGACAACTATCCCGACATATACGATAGAATGGCAAGCTTATATCCGGAGACCATCGCCAGTTTCTATGAAATAGATAGAGATAAGGCAAATAAGCTTATGTATATCTTTTTGAAAAGCATGGAAGAGAGGAACTGGCCTGCTCACCATACCGACTGGTTTGTCAGCAGATGCAGGGAGCTGTTGAACCATATAGAAGATTCCGTATTGCGGGAAATGGTAGGGGACAGTTTAAAAGCTGTGTCGAGGTCGCGAATATCTGCGTCCCGAAGACGGATGACGTCTTCGGAGCCGCAATGCTTGCCGTGAGAGGAAAAGGCAGATTCGCCGTCAGGCGGCCGCTCCGGTCCCTGAAGCATAGTTCAAAGATGGAAACTCGAATGAAAATAACGCGCCGCCGTCCTCGCGATTGGCGGCCTTCAGCATGCCTCCGCATCGCTCGACGATCGCCTGGGCGATGGCGAGGCCAAGTCCGGTTTCGCCGTCGTGGCCTTTCACGAAGCGGTGGAACAAATAGGGGAGCAGCTGCTCCGGAATGCCGTTTCCGTCATCGCTAACAGTCAGCTCGATTCGGTCTTTGACGACAGAGGCACGAACGTAAATATGGCCTTTTGCATGGCGAACGGCATTGTTCATTACATTAAGCAGCGCTTGCAGCAGTTTATCACGGTCCCCGATCAAGTATAGCGGTCTAGCATCATCCCATTCCGCGTGAAGCTCGATCGACTGCTTGACCAGTTGCGGATTTATTCGCTCGACTGCTTCGGTCAGCAGCTCCGACAGATCGACGGTCGAACGCTCGTAAATATTGTCTTCGCTGTCCAGCTTGGCGAGCAGCGTCATTTCCGTCACTAAATTTTTCAGCCGTCCGCTTTCGCTTAATATAATGTCTAGCCCTTTGTTCACGTCCTCGCCTTCGAACACGCCGTCGCGAATGCCCTCGGCGTAACCCGCAATCGACATAAGCGGCGACTTGAGCTCATGCGAAGCGTTTTGGAAAAATTGCTTTTGCGCGCGGTTGAAGCGGTTCAGCTCGCCGGCCATATCATAAACGGCGGAAGCGACCGAACCGATCTCGCCGCCTGCTTTTATAAGCTTCACTTGCTCGAACTGCCGTCCTTTTATTTTGCTCAGTTCTTCCTTCAGTTTCATCAGAGGACGGATCAGTTTGCGCGTAATAAAGTGGCTTAAAGTGAAAATGAGCAGGAAGCCGATCCCGAATACGAGCAGCATGCGGCCGAACAGGACGCTCTCGATTTCTTTAATTTTACTCATCGGCGTATACAGTGTCAGCTTGCCCTGCGGCACTGTGCTGATGTTGACGAGGAACTGTCCGTTGCGTTGTTCCCAGAGCGGTTTAATATTTACTGCTCCCGCTGCGGTGGTTTGCCATTTTGGCAAGTCCACGCCTACGACCTCGCTTAACGAAAGGACGGGCATTGCTTTTTCTGCCATGGCGCCGACTGGAATTCCATCGCGAACGATATTGCCGTTCTCGTCGCTGACGAATGCCGAAATATTGGAGTAAGTGCCAATCGCTTTCGACACGGTAGTGACCGACGAAGCATTTAGCGTGGAGGCAGACTTTTCGAGTGAAAGCTCTTGCTGCGAATCGGCCGGTGCGGTCGTTGTCTTTCCCGTCGTATCCTGAGCGAGTGCCGCTGCGGTCAAATTGGAAGAAATCGCACTGCCGATCAGCTGCATCTCCTGCTTTTGCGCTCCGATAAAATGGTCTAACAGCACATAGTGGATCAGAACTGCCGTAACAGACAGTACGACAATGAGCGCCACACCGAAAGCGATATTAATTTGATGGACAAGTTTCATAACGTCTGGTCTCCTCCTTCTGCTCTCATGCGGTAACCGTGCCCCCATACCGCCTCGATCGGCAAATGCTCCACTTTTTTGCGAATCCGCTTGATCAAGTGATCGACGGCGCGGTCGCTTCCGAAATAATCGTCCCCCCATACGAGCGTCAGCAGTTCCGATCGCGTAAAGGCGCGGTTCGGATTTTCGACGAACACCTTGAGCATCGAGAACTCCTTGCTTGTCATATCGACCTCTTCTCCATGCCAGAACATTCTTCGTTCCTCCACTAGAAGCTGCAGACGGCCAAGCCCAATACGGTCGGAGGCGGCCGCTTCGCCAGCGTTTCTTCCTGCATACTGCCGCTGCAACTGTCGTTTGACGCGGGCGACTAGCTCTCGCGGACTGAATGGCTTTACCATATAATCGTCGCTGCCAAGCTCCAGTCCCAATATTTTATCGACTTCAGTATCTTTAGCGGAAATCATTATAATCGGCACGTCGGCCTCTCCGCTTCGAATTTGCTTGCAAAACTCATACCCGTCCATGCCGGGTAGCATGATGTCGAGAACCCAGAGGTCGGGCGGGTTTGTCCGCCACAGCTGCAGCGCTTCTTCCGCGCTGCCCAAAGGGATCGTCTCGTAGTTTTCTTTTTTCAAATAGACTTCCACCAAATGCCGGATATGTTGATCGTCGTCCACGATTGCGATTTGATAACGATGCTTCACGCGCCTGGTCCTCCTCGTTCATTCTCTATTGTAAGTATACCAAGGCAGAAAGCCTTATTGGGCCGTGCCATCGTTTTTCCACAAATCAACCAACGTTCTGCCATACCTGTCCCTTAAAGTGGAGTTTGTCGGGCGGTTCACCAGCAACACCGAGCGTCCGGCGACAAAATTCCAAACCAAGGAGTGTGTTGACGATGAATTACAGAAAAATGATGACGAGTGCAGCTTTGTCTGCTTTGCTGCTGTCCAGTGTGGCGGGAGCGGCTTACGCCAATGAGGAGAAGCCAGAGAAAGAAGCGAAAGCGGCAGCGGTAACTACTGTAGCGAAAAATGGGGACTTTAATTTGACAACTGCTCCCGCAGCCATCAAATGGGCTGATCCGTTGGAGTTGGCTAAGCAATATGCCGCCGATACGGTAAACGATTGGAAGGAAACGCTGGAAGCCTACGGCAAGCTTAGTGGTTCTGCTTCCGGCGCAGTAGCGGCCGTCTCCCTTGTGGCCGTCGACAGCGAGCTGAATCTAGACGATGCGGTTGAAGGCGTTGCGATCGCCGTTAGAGAGCTTGATCCTTCCGAAATCGAGTCCGCTGTGAAGGACGGCAAAACAACATTTACCGCCGCTCGTCCAGTGAAGGATGACGCAGATCAAGTACAAGCGCAGCCTCTAAAGGTCGTGGAGGGCGTCAAAGTGATTAAGCTGAGCGATGTAGAAGAGGGCAAGTTCCAGCCTGTTGCCGAAGTGAACGCTGATGCGAAGGGCGAGTTCAGCGTATCCCTTCAAGCGGTGCAGCCAAGCGGCGAGCTTAAAGCATTCTTTGATGCGCAGGATGCATTGTCCAAAGCCGCGGAAAGCAAGGATGCGGCGACGATTAAGAAAGCGCTTGGCGATCTGCTCGAGCAGTACAAGCTGCAGATCGAAAAGCTGGAGGCTGCTGCGAAATAATAAAGTAGCAAGCTAAGAGTAAGGCAGGCGGCGTGGGGAGAGGACCCTGCGCCGCCGTTTTAGTTTCCCATCATTTGGAGCGGCGCGCCATCTTTTTGACATCGGTTGTTTATCGTTTTGACATAACTGTCCGGTAAAGTGGAAGTCATAGAACGAAGAAGCAAGGAGCGTGCGAGCAGTGTTCCATAAAACGATCATTTCCAGAGCGGCAATTTCCGCATTGCTTATAACGAGCGCGAGCTGCGTCTCGTCCGCGCAAGCGTCCCATTATACCGTAATCAACAGCTTTACCGACCCGGTTGCGCTGGCGCGAAGCTATGCGTCGGAGACGGCCGAGGCGTGGGCGCAGACGCTGAACGCCTACGGCGAGCTGGCTAACGGCTACTGCTGCAGATCCACGGAATCGGCGAAAGCGGGGAACAGTGGGAGTACTGCGAATGGCGGGAGTGGCCGAAACTTCGAGAATGCCGGGGGCTTTGCGAATAGCGTGAATGGCGGGAACTTCGAGAATACCGGGAGCGTCGCGAATACTGGAATGGCTCGGACTGGCGGGGGTTGCGGGAGCGATGCGAATATCGAGAATGCTGGGAGCACTGGGAGTGGCGGGAACGTAGTGAATGCCGGGGGTATCGAGAATACTGGAAACGTCGTTAGTGACGGGTGCGCCGGGAGCAGCGGGAATGGTGTGAATATCGGAAATGCTAGGAACCTTGGGAATACCGGGGGCATTGAAAGTGCTGGGAATGAGCGGCATGCTTGGAGCACTGGGAATGCGGCGGAAAGCATCGCGGAAGATACGGAAGATGCAGACCTTGTCTTCGTACGGGCGGAGATCGCTTTAGCAATGGCAGTGGAGGGAGGCAATGCCGCTTCAATCAAGAAAGCGCTGGATAGGCTGCTACAGGAGTATGAGCGGCAGATCGCGCAGCTGTCAACTGCGGCGTAGTTGCTCAGGCAGAATGGCTGCACAACTTACAAATGGAGCTGTCCCAAATGGTATTCCAACATGGCAAAGCAGCTCGCTTGATGAAATAGGCTCTTTTCGTATTGATTGTTGCTAATGGGAATCTAGTATAATGAATAAACAGATTATATGGGCGGTATAAAAGAATGAGTTGGTCACACGTTTACAAAGCTTTCGAGGACCTACCACAAATCGAGTATTGGAATATCTTGAACATGTTGAGTGGGGTCTAGCACTTGAACATCTTTGCTCAAACATTATTGACGAAGGTATTTTAATTTCGGAGTCCATTTTTAACTCAATTAAGAAGATTGGAGAAGAGATGGAGCTCGATTCAATAGACTGGTGGGAAAAATGAAGTCGAGTGATAATATTAGTAATAATATTTGCGAAAAGATGTAAATGGCGTCGGCGGTACTAGCACTAGGATGGTGTTATTAGGTTTGTTCAAAGGAATAACTGCCAAAATGCATTTATTCTCCCTTCGTCCTGACAAATTTGAGGAAATAAATGCAAAAAAGCAGTTATTGTCGGCTACAATGCCCAAATGGACAGATTTTGCTCGAAATAACTGCGAAAAAGCATTTATTCCTTTTCATCCCATCGGAAATGAGAAAATAAATGCAAAAACGCAGTTATTGACCTCGGTATGACGCAAATGGTGAGAGTATGGCGAAAATAGCTGCTTGCCCAAAATATTTATCCCACGGGATGAGCACAATCGATAGAGCTATTACCGGGTCAGTTCAGCCCGAACTATACTAGCTCCAGCTCCCCCGAAATAGGCTAGCCCGATTTAAGCTAGGCAGATCTAAGCTAAACCGATCTAGGCTACCTAAGGTTACTCCAACTAAGCTACTCGAACTAAGCTCCCCCGAACTAGGTTACTCAAACTAAGCTACTCGACCTAAGCACCCTCGAACTAGGCTACATGAAGCTACCCCCAACTTAAACTCCCCCAATCCAAGCTAGTCCGCGCCCCCTTTTAAAAATAACCCCTCATTTAGTAAAATCTTATGTTTTGGAGAATAGTTGCCATCGACCGGTGCAGTGATATAATTAAAGCGCATACATTTCCGAACGGTAGAGAGAATGGGGGAAGCGCCCGTGTATAAAATCGTACTTGTCGACGACGAAGCGGTTGTTAGGGAAGGCGTACGCGAGAGGATCGCATGGGATGAGCTTGGATTCGAATGCGTCGCTGACTGCGAGAACGGGGTTGAAGCGCTGGAAGCGATCGCTAGACTTGCACCGCATGTGGTATTGACCGATATCAATATGCCATTTATGGACGGGCTAGAACTGACCCGGGAGGTAACGGAGCGGTTCCCCGATACGAAAATGATCATATTGACTGGCTATGACGATTTTGAATACGCGCAGCAGGCCATCAAGCTGAAGGTAAACGATTTTATTCTAAAACCGATTACAGCTGCCGAGCTGACCGTCGTGCTGCAAAAAGTGAGAAGCGAGCTGGACGAGCAGAAGAAGAGCAAAGAGGATTTAGAGCAGCTACAACGACAGCTCCGCGAAAGCTTGCCGGTGCTTAAGGAAAGGTTTCTCGAGCGGCTCGCGACATCGAAGGTCGGAAGCCGGGAATTGGAGGAGCGCATCCGCTATTTCCAGATTGATCTGCCGGGGCCGGTCTATACCGCCCTTGCTGTCGATCTCGATCGGCTGGAGCAAATCGGGACCGGAGCGGCTGACCGCGAGCTGATGCGGTTCGCAGTGTTCAATATCGTCCAGGAGATGATGGAGGGCGTTCGCAGCTCTGCCGTGTTCCGGACCCGCGACGAGAAGGTACTCGCCATTGTCTCAGGAGAGAACGAGCCGCAGCACCGAGAGCGGATCGAGGAGCTGGCCGAGCGGATTCGCCATGCGGTTCAGCAGTTTCTGAAGCTGACCGTGTCGGTCGGCATTGGAACGGAGACGACGGCGCTTGCTCATGTAAGCGCTTCATGTCAATCGGCCGTATCGGCGCTGCAGTATCGGCTGCTGCTTGGGAATAATCAGGTGATCAGTATCTCCGATATGGAGAAGAAGTCGCGTACGCAAGTGAATTCTTCCTCCGAGTACGACCGCAAGCTCATTGCAGGCATCAAGACGGGAACGGCAGCCGAGGTCGAGCTGGCGATCGACGGAGCGATTGAGGACTACCGCAGTGCGATGCAGCCTATCGACAGAAGCTATATCCGCATTCAGCGGACGATTATTTTGCTGATGCAGGCGCTGGACGAGATCGGCTGCAGCGAAAGCGACACATTCGGACCGGGGGTCAATCCGGTAACGGATATTTATAAGCTGAGGACGCTGGACGACATCGGCGAATGGCTCAAGGAAGCTTGCCGCCGAGCGATCAACAGTGTGACAAGCGCTCGGGACGACCAATGCAGGAGGCAAATCGATGAGGCGCTTGCCCACATTCACCAGCATTATGGGGACGGGGAGCTGTCGGTCAAGGCGGTCAGCCGACTGGTCCATATGAGCGTCAGCTATTTCAGCGCGGCGTTCAAATCCCGCACGGGCAAAACATTCGTTGAGTATGTGACCGGCATTCGTATGGAAAAGGCCAAAGAGCTGCTGAAATTCACCAGCCTGCGTACCTATGAGGTCGCGTTGCAGGCCGGATATCCGGACGCGCAATATTTCAGCGTGCTGTTCAAAAAGCATACGGGCTTGTCGCCGACGGATTATCGCAATAAAACCGCGGCGGAGCGAGCGTGAAGCCATGATGGATATTTTTAAATTCAAAAGCATACAGACGAACATTGCGGCAGCTTTCGCCTGTTTGATCCTGCTCACCGCCGTGCTGCTCAGCGTCATGTCTTATCAGCTGTCGGCGTCAGCCGTGAGGGAAACGGCCCAAGACTATACGGCTGAGCTTATTAACCAGGTAAAGACCAATATTCAGACGTATATAACGAGCATGGAAAATATTTCGATGCTCGCCCTGAACAATGAGGACGTTCGAAATTTCGTCGCCGCGGAAGACGGCGAGGAGATGGCTTCGGCCCAGAGCGTATCGGACTACTTTCAATCGATTATCGTGTCGCGAAAAGATGTTCGTTCGATTAACGTATTCAGCTATAATGGGCAATTCGTCTCGGACCGCAGCGATATCGAGCTGAACCCAAACATTAAGCTGACGGAGCTGGAATGGTATAAGAAAGCGCAGTCAGCTTCCGGACGCATCGTCGTCTCCTCATCGCATGTACAGCACATTTTCAAGGACGAGTACGGGTGGGTCGTCTCACTCAGCCGCGAGCTGTGGAGCAAGGATCAGAAAAGACCGCTTGGCGTGCTGCTGGTCGATCTGAACTTCAGCGCAATCAACGACACGTTGAACAATATCGATCTCAGCAAGCGAGGATACGTCTTTATCGTCGACAACAGCGGCAATATCGTCTATCATCCTCAACAGCAGCTGTTGTACAGCAACCTGAAGACGGAAAAAATCGACGATGTGCTGAAGCAGGGCAACGGCAGCTTCGTGACGGACGAAGGTCGGCAGAGCCGGATTTATACGGTGCAGGATACGAACTTCGGCTGGAAAATTGTCGGTGTCTCGTACGTCAACGAGTTGATCGGAAACAAGCAAAAAATGCAGTTGAGCTTCGTCGCTGCAGGCGTGTTCTGCCTGATTGTCGGCCTTATCTTAGCGGTTGTCATATCACGCCATTTGTCGAGGCCGATCAAGAAGCTGCAGGAGCATATGAAGAAAGTGGAGCGGGGCATTTTCGATCATCGTGTTCCTATCGAAAATCCGAAAGAAATCGCTAGTTTGGCCCGCACCTTTAATTTGATGGTCGTCAAAATTGAAGAACTGATGAGTCAAATTGTCACCGAGCAGGAATTTAAGCGAAAGAGTGAATTGTCGGCGCTCCAAGCGCAAATCAATCCTCATTTTTTGTACAATACGCTCGATTCGATTATTTGGATGGCGGAAGGGAAGAAGACGGAAGAGGTTGTCTTGATGACGTCGGCTCTTGCCCGGCTCTTCCGGGCTTCGATCAGCAGAGGGCAGGAGCTTGTATCGGTTCGCACGGAGATTGAGCATGTAACTAATTATTTGACCATTCAGAAAATGCGGTATAAGGACAAGCTCGATTTCACGATCGACGTCGATCCCGGCATTTATCACTATCGGACGTTGAAGGTGCTGCTGCAGCCGCTGCTGGAGAATGCGATTTATCACGGCGTCAAAAATAAAATCGGCATTGGCGAAATTCGCGTAACCGGCGGCGAAGAGGACGATTGCGTCTGGTTTCAGGTCAGCGACAACGGAGCCGGAATGGACGAGCAGGCGATGCGTTCGATTCTCGAGCCGCGCAAAAACGACCGCGAAAGCAAAGGCGTCGGTGTCGTAAACGTGCATGAGCGGATTCAACTGTATTTCGGAATGTCGTATGGCTTGTCTTACGAAAGCGCGCCGGGCGAAGGAACAACGGTTACCGTACGAATCGCTCGGATCGAGAACGACGAGCCGTCGAAAGGAGGGGAGTCCTCGTGAAGATCAGGCTAAGGCTTTCCATACCTCTGCTCATCTTGCTGCTCGCTTTGGCTGCGGGGATCGTCGTCTATGGCGTATTCAAATGGGCGGTAAACGAGAAGCCCGACCGAGAGATCAAGGTTATCGTATCGGTGAAAGCGACCGAGCAGATCGTCGACTTCTGGAAGGTGTTGATCGACGGGGTCAACGATGCAGCCAATGAATTCGGAGCTACCGCGAAGGTGATCGGCCCTCCGCGCGAAGTAATGATCGACGAGCAGATCGCTCAGCTGGAGAGGGCAATCGAAGAGAAGCCCGACGTGATTGTTCTTGCGGCAACCGACTATAACCGTCTCGTTCCAACTGCCCAGAAAATCGTCAAAGCCGGCATCAAGCTCATTACGGTCGACTCCAGCATTAGCAGCGACGACGCGCTCAGTCATATCGCTACCGACAATATCGCCGCAGGCGCGAAGGCGGGCGAAGAACTAGCCAATCTTCTGCCAGAAGGCGCTAAGGTAGCCGTTATGAGTCATAGCAAAGGGACTTCCACCCAGATGGAGAGGGAGCAGGGCGCCGTCCGGCGGATGAAGGAGTTGGGACTCGATGTTGTCGGCATCTATTATACGGATGGCATTGAGAACAAGGCGAGGGAGATCACGCTTTCGCTGTTAATGAGCAATCCCAATATTGAAGGCATTGTCGGGTTGAACGAGATGTCTACCGTCGGTGTCGGAAAAGCGATTAGGGAGCTGGGGAGTGCCGGCAAGGTTAAGCTGGTCGGCTTCGACAGCTCGCTGGACGAGGTAAAGCTGCTCGAAGAAGGGATTCTTCAAGGGACGATTGTTCAGAAGCCTTATAATATGGGCTATTTAAGCGTAAAGTCGGCGGTCAAGGCGATTAACGGCGAACGCATTCCGAAAGTAATCAATACCGAGCTGGTTGTCATAAACAAGCAAAATATGTATACGGAACAAAATCAAAAGCTGCTTTTCCCATTCGTGGGAAAGTAGCTTTTTCTTTGTTTCTTGTCCATTTTGATGCGTATTTCATCCGTTTGTTTTTATATTTGTCTTTTTACTTGTGTATGTTTTTCAACTATTCTCGTACGATATTCCATTCAGAAGGCAAGGGCTTCGTTCTACAATGAATAAAAGAAAGCGATTGCAAAGTAGAATGCAAAGCAATGAGGTGAACACTAGCATGAGCAAAGTGCTAATTGAAATGAAAGGCATCAACAAATCGTTTCCTGGCGTTCAAGCGCTTAAGGATTGCCAATTCGAGCTGCTAAGCGGCGAGGTTCACGCCTTGATGGGCGAGAACGGGGCGGGCAAGTCGACGCTGATGAAAGTGCTGACAGGGGTCTATCAGAAGGATGAGGGTACGATGACGTATCTCGGGAAGGAACTGGTCGTCCCGAACGCGAAAGCGGCGCAGGATCACGGCATTGCGATCATTCATCAAGAGCTTAACCTCGCTCCCGATCTGACGGTAGCGCAAAATATTTTTATCGGCCGCGAGCCGCGTATGCTGCTCGGCCTGCTCCTTGATGAGAAGGAATTAAACCGTAAAGTGAAGCAGTTGTTCGCCCGCATGAACCTCGATATCGACCCGAATGAGCTGGTCGAGAATTTGACGGTCGCGAAGCAGCAGATGGTCGAAATCGCCAAGGCGCTTTCTTATGATTCGCAAGTATTGATCATGGATGAGCCTACCGCGGCATTAAGTGACGCCGAAATAGATGAATTATTCAAAATTATTCATCAGCTTCGGGAAAGCGGCGTTGGAATCGTCTACATTTCTCACCGGATGGATGAGCTGAAGCGGATTACGAATCGCGTCACCGTTATGCGCGACGGACAATATATCGGCACGGTGCCGACGAAGGACGTCACGAACGAGCAAATCATTTCGATGATGGTCGGCAGGGAAATTTACGGTTCCTCGAAGCCGACGGATGTGAAGAAAAACAAGGAAGTTGTGCTGGAAGCGATTGGCTTGAACCGCAGAGGCGCTCTCAAGGATGTCAGCTTCCAGCTGCGCAAGGGTGAGATATTGGGCTTTGCGGGCCTTGTCGGAGCGGGACGGACAGAACTTGCCCGGGCGATCTTCGGCGCCGACTCCATTGATTCCGGCGAGATCCGCGTACACGGCAAAAAGGTGAAAATGAAGGAACCGCATGATGCGGTTCGAGCGGGCATCGGCTATCTGTCCGAAGACCGGAAGCGGTTCGGCTGTATTGTCGACATGGACGTGAAGATGAATGTTGCAGCGGCTTCTATGAATCAATTTATCAATCCGCTCGGGTTTGTGAACAGCAAGAAAATGGCTGAAGCGGCAGATGGCATCGTCCAAATGCTGAAGGTGAAAACGCCTAGCATCGATCAGGAACTGAAGTTTTTGTCCGGCGGCAACCAACAGAAGGTCGTTATCGGCAAATGGCTGACCCGGGACTGTGACATTCTCATTTTCGACGAGCCAACGAGAGGCATCGATATTGGAGCGAAAAGCGAAATCTATAACCTGCTTAACGAGCTCGCGGCGAGCGGAAAGTCGATCATTATGATTTCGTCGGAGCTGCCGGAAGTATTGCGGATGAGCCATCGCATCGTCGTGATGTGTGAAGGCCGCGTTACCGGCGAGATGTCGTATGAAGACGCGACACAGGAACAGATTATGCGTTACGCCACAATGAGAGGTTAACAACATGCACGGAAGGCTTAGATTTGGAGGGGGAGCACATGAGTAATCAAAGCAGCACAACAGCAACGGCCGGTTTAAAGAAAGGGCTTCATATCAATTCTGGCATACTCCAGCAATTAATCGCGTTCGGCAGTCTTGCCGTTTTAGTTATCGCATTCTCGTTATTGTCGTCTAACTTCTTTACTTTCGATAATATTGTCGGCATTCTGCTGTCGACGGCGGTCATTGGCGTATTAGCGCTGGGTGCCACCTTTGTCATTATTACAGGCGGCATCGACTTGTCCATCGGTACGGTCATGACGCTGACGGCAGTCATGACCGGCGTATTTATCACCTATTGGGGCTTGCCGATCTGGGTCGGCGTCATTGGCGGCATACTGACCGGTTCGATTTGCGGCTTTATATCCGGCGTCGTTGTTGCCAGGATGAATGTTCCGCCGTTTATTGCGACGCTGGCAATGATGATGGTCGCGAAAGGACTTGCGCTAGTTATTTCAGGAGCTAGACCGATCTACTTCGATATTGAACTGGGCTTTAACAAGCTTGCCCTAGGATCGATTATCGGCGGCATTCCAAACGGCGTTGTCATCTTCTTCCTGGCGGCCATCATCGGCAGCATCATTCTTTCGAAGACGGTCATCGGTCGTTACAACTTCGCATTGGGCAGCAATGAAGAGGCGACTCGTCTCTCCGGCATTAACGTCAACAAGTGGAAAATCATTATTTACATGATTACCGGTACGTTTGTCGGCTTGGCCGGCGTCCTGATGGCTTCGCGTCTCAACTCCGCTCAGCCGTCGCTTGGTCAAGGCTACGAGCTGGAAGCGATCGCGGCAGTCGTGCTCGGCGGAACTTCGTTGTCCGGCGGCAAAGGCACAATTATCGGAACCGTCATCGGCGCGCTCATTATGAGCGTACTGACGAATGGACTCCGCATCCTGTCGGTGCCTCAAGAATGGCAAACGGTCGTCGTCGGTATCGTTATCGTATTCGCGGTTTATGCAGACATCCTGCGCCGCCGCAAACGGTCGTCCAAGTAATTAATCTAACGGTTAGAACTCTTTGCACGGATTCGCTCCGGCATGCAGGTCCGTGCAGGGATTCTATATATTAAAAAAGCGAACGAAGGGGAGATTTTGGTGAAAAAGTTTACGGTCACAATGCTGACATTGTTGTTGTCGATTTCGCTGCTCAGCGCATGCGGTTCGAACGGAGAAAAAGCAAGCAGCAACAGCGGCGAGAAAAACAGCGGTTCCGCTCCAAAGACGGCAGATAGCAAAATCTACATTCCTATCATTTCAAAAGGCTTCGAGCATCAATTCTGGCAATCGGTAAAAGCGGGCGCCGAGCAAGCTGCTAAAGAATTCAACGTAGAAATTACTTTTAACGGCCCGGACAATGAATCCCAAGTCGATAAACAAATCGAAATCTTGCAAGCGGCTCTCGACAAAAAACCTAGCGCAATCGGCTTTGCCGCATTGGATAGCCAAGCATCGATCCCTTACTTGCAAAAAGCAAAAGACGCAGGCATTCCGGTTATCGCATTCGACTCCGGCGTAGACAGCGACATTCCAATTGCGACCGCTTCCACGGACAACTATGCAGCTGCGGCTCTGGCGGCTGACAAAATGGCTGAATTGATCGGCAAAGAAGGCGAAATCGGCATGGTCGTTCATGACCAAACGTCCGTAACAGGCGCTGGCCGTCGCGACGGTTTCAAAGAGCGCATCGAAAAGGAGTATCCGAACATCAAAATCGTTGACGTTCAATACGGCGGCGGCGACCACCTGAAATCGACTGACCTTGCAAAAGCAATCATCCAAGCGCATCCTAACCTGAAAGGTATCTTCGGCGCGAACGAAGGCTCCGCAATTGGCGTTGTAAACGCGATTACCGAGCTGAAAAAAGAAGGTAAAATCATCGTAGTCGGTTTCGACTCCGGCAAACCGCAAATTGACGCAATCAAGAGCGGAGCAATGGCAGGCGCGATTACGCAAAACCCTGTAGGCATCGGCTATGAGACAGTGAAAGCTGCGGTACAAGCGCTGAAAGGCGAATCTGTTCCATCTAACATCGATACTGGTTTCTACTGGTACGATAAATCGAACATCGACTCCGATCAAATCAAAGCGGTTATTTACGAATAATACCTGATAACAGAGAGAGCCTTCCTTTCATTTTATGAGAGGAAGGCTTTCTTCTTTTTTTTGAAAAAACTGGCCGACTGTGCTAGTCTTAAAATAAAAGGATTCGGAGGTTCGGGGGAACAATGGCTAAGGCACATCGTAAATTATCACTGCTCGAAATACTTAAAAGGGTCGTATTTATAACGATCGGGGCGATCCTGATGGGCGTTGGCCTGGAATTGTTTCTCGTTAACAACAGCGTCATCGACGGCGGCATAACCGGTATTGCGATTATGGTTTCGCATTTAACGAATCTTCCGTTAGGCCTCTTTATTCTCATCTTCAACTTGCCTTTCTTGTTTATCGGTTTCAAACAGATCGGTAAAACATTCGCGCTATCCACCTTATACGGCATTATCGTCATGTCGGTGACGACGCAGCTGCTGCACCATGTACACCCGTTCACGGAAGAGAAACTGCTGGCGGTTCTGTTCGGCGGTATTCTGCTCGGTGCGGGCGTTGGCCTTGCGATCCGTTATGGCGGTTCATTGGACGGTACTGAGATCGTTGCCATTCTCGTCTCGAAGAAGATGGGTATGCCGGTCGGCCAGATCATTATGCTCGTCAACGTCTTTATTTTCTCCGCCGCCGGCTTCGTATTCGGCTGGGACTCGGCGATGTATTCGATGGTTACCTATTACTTGGCTACGAAGGTTATCGACATCGTGGTGGAAGGGATCGAGGAGTCGAAGTCGGTCACGATCATTTCGCCGTCCTACGAAGAAATTTCCGAGTCAATCATGACGCGCCTCGGACGCAGCACGACTTACATTCAAGCGAGAGGCGGCTATTCCCGAGAAGAGACACAAATGGTTTATTGTGTCGTGAGCCGTCTCGAGGTGGCGAAGCTGAAGTCGATTGTACAGGAGATCGACCCGCGCGCCTTTATCGCCATTGAGCATGTATCGGATGTTGCGGGCGGCAATTTTGCCAAGAAAGACATCCACTAATTGTTTTATTATGCACAGCACAAAAAAGCAGCGCCATGGAGACTGCGTCCGTAAGGACCGCACCATGGCGCTGTTTTTTTGTTTTGTACGGCTCTTCGAGTTAGCGTGCCATCGTACTATGCTTGCGCTCGTCAGACACAGCGGAAGGATTCCCGCCGCTGCCGACAGACAGCCCCTTATCTTTGACGCCTAGCAGGAACAGCAGTGCGACTACCATGCCTGCGGAGGCGGTATAGAACAATACCGAGTAATTGAACAGATCGACCAGCAGCCCCATCAACGGCGGCGAGACAATAGCGGCGAGTGAGGAGAACAAGTAGTACATGCCGGTGCGTGTTCCAATGCTTTGTTCTTTGCCGAGACCGATTACAAACGGATAGGAGTTAATATTGATCAGCGCCCAGAAAATGCCTCCTGCGAACAGCAGCAAGCGCAGCGGCAGCAGCGAATCGACGAAGGTAATCGCTGCGAACGTAGCGATCAAGCCGATGACGCCGGCCATGATTACTTTTTTCTTTCCGTAGCGATTGCCCAGCCAGCCGGCCGGGATGGCGGCCAACACGAACATGAGCGAGAAGAACGCAAGGGAAAGGGAGGCGTCGCCTTCTTTTAGCCCCAGATGGTGCTTGCCGTACAATGTGAAGAGCGCTTCGACGCCTTGATAGGAAAGAAACCAGAAGAAGACGGCGCATAGCAGAAAAACGGTCGGCCGGGTCCATTCTCCGGAAAAGGAGAAGGCGGCTTTTTCTGCCGGGGCATAAACGAGCGCGTCCCGTTTCTCGCGCACCGACCGAATCAGAATAAGTAAGCAAATGAGCGTCAGCACGGAAGCGGCGGCAAACGGCAGGGCAGAATGGGCCTCGTACAAAACGGACCCAGCTCCAAATGCCAAAATGGAGCCGATCCCGCCCATGAAGTTAATGATCCCATTCGCTTTCGTACGCCGGGACTCGGGCGTCGTATCGGGCATGAGCGCAACGGTTGGGGAGCGATAAAGGCTCATCGACAAATTCATTAATACCATGAACAGAACGAGTGTGATAAGGCTCGTATGCCACGGAATGAGAGCGCCGAACACGGCGGCCAGCGGCATGCCGATGAGGAGATACGGCATTCTTTTGCCGAAGCGGGTGTTCGTTCGGTCGCTGCGGCTGCCGATCCACGGCTGCAGGAACAGGGCGAAGTAGTTATCGATGGTCATCATAAAACCGATTAAAGCGGTGCTGGTTAAAAATTTGTCGAGAAAAAAAGGCACGAACGCATTGTATAAAGCCCACGTAATGCTGATGCTGAAAAATCCGAATCCAAGCAACCATGTTTTTTTCATGCTCGCTTCATTCTCCCTTCGTCCTATCGCATCATTGGCCCATCTCTCGCGATTGCTTAGCTTACTTACAGCAACGCGGCTAGTCGATCCGGGTAATCGGTGATAATGCCAGCGACGCCGCTAGCAATCAGCTTCTTCATCGTCTCGGGGTCATTGACCGTAAACGGATTAAAGACAATGCCTTGCTTCGTCGCTTCTGCTACCCACTCTGGAAGCACCGCATAATAAGGGGCGTGCAGAGTCGTAGCGCCAACCGTTTTCGCATAATTCCAAGGCTCGTATAGTCCTTCCATATATAAAATGCCGGTCGCAATGTCCGGAGCTAGCGACTTGAACGCGACAAGCGAGTAATGATTGAAGCTGGAGACGATGATCCGCTCGCTTAATCCGAAAGCCCTTACAACTTCTACCACCTTTTGCTCCATGCCAGGATACAGCACAAGTCCGTTCTTAAGCTCCAGGTTGATGATCGTATCGCGCTGCCTGACGAAATCGAGCAATTCCTCCAGTGACGGAATGGTCTCCCCGGCGAACGCTTCGCCAAACCAGCTTCCCGCATCCAGCTTTTTCAGATCATTGTAATCGACGTTTGCTACGTAATCATCCAGCCCTGCCGTGCGGCTAAGCTTTTCGTCGTGGATGAGTACGAGTCTGCCGTCCCTCGTCATTTGCACGTCGGTCTCGATACCGGTGGCTCCTAGCGCCAAACCTTTCTCGAAAGCGGCCATCGTATTCTCGGGGCAATAGGCGGAAGCGCCGCGGTGGGCGTAATTGATCGGCTTTGTCATATTCGCTCTCCTTATCATTCCGAATAGAATAAATTAGAACTTATGGTTAAGGCTATCATATACGACATTTGTTATCAGTGTATAGAAAAAATAAAACGAGGGAGTGCCGAATGGAAACGAACATCTTATCCATTTTAGAACCAAAAATTCAGCATGTGAAAAGCGACCGGGGCGAAATCTATCTAGTTGGGCCGATAAATCTGCCCGTCAATTTGGAAGAGGAAACGTTTTTATTCCGTTGGTATTGCTGGCTGCTCTGCAAGGAGGAGCTTGACCGGCTGGAGTCGATTATCGAGAAGCTGTCGTCGGGCAATCTGGCGGAGATGCAGCAGTCCAGTGTCCTAGTATACGGCGATTTTGAACACGCTGAAGAGGCGTACGTCCGAATGCACAGCATTTGCCACACTGGCGATATATTCGGCAGCAAGCGTTGCGACTGCGGCTATCAGCTGCATCAATCGATGAAGATGATCGCGGACAAAGGCGCAGGAGCGCTGTTTTATTTGGCCAATCACGAAGGGCGAGGCATTGGACTGTTCAGCAAAGCGATGGCTTATTTGCTTCAAGAGCAGGGCTACGATACAGTAGATGCGAACCTTAACCTTGGCTTTGTCGACGACTCAAGAAACTATGGGGATGCGATCCGGGTGCTTGGGATGCTGCGGACGAAGCCGGTAAAGCTGATAACAAATAATCCGAAGAAGCTGACTGCGCTGCGGGAAGCGGGGCTTCACGTAACGGATCGAATTCCGCTCTGGGGCGATGTGTCGGCGTACAACGAGAAGTATTTGCAGACGAAAATTAATCGTTCAGGGCATATGGGAAGCGGCTGTCCGGAACAGTAGCTTCTAGCATTTGCACGGCATCACCTCCGTTTTTTTGAACATTGGCTTCATGTTGCTTATAATAAGAGAGAAGTAACTTGTCTCCATATTCGGGAGGCGCTTCTAGGAGGCATCATGATGGAACCGGTTCAAATGGATAAATTCCGCAGATTAAAAAATGAGCTTACCCGCTTTATTATGTTGTATAAGTTCGGGCTTCGGGAATTGGAAACGAAAATTGAAATTTTACAAGAGGAATTTCAACTGCTCCATGAATATAATCCTATCGAGCATACCAACTCGCGCGTGAAATCGCCGGAAAGTATTTTTAACAAGCTGTACCGAAAAAATTGCGAGCTTTCTTTGCCGTCCATACGGTCTAACGTCCGCGATATCGCCGGACTGCGTATTACTTGTTCCTTCGTATCGGACATTTACAAGATTCGAGACATGCTAAGCAGGCAAGCCGATTTAACGATTACCGAAGAGAAGGATTATATCCACGATCCGAAGCCGAACGGCTACCGCAGCTTGCACCTGATTGTCGAGGTGCCCGTCTTTATGTCGGACAGCCAGGAGTCGGTATGCGTCGAGGTGCAAATTCGGACGATCGCGATGGATTTCTGGGCCAGTCTGGAGCATAAGATTTTTTACAAGTACGATAAGGCAGTGCCGATTGGACTGCTGGAGGAGCTGAAAGAAGCTGCAGATTCTGCGGCCGCGCTGGACCAGAAGATGGAGCGGCTGCATAACGAGGTGGCGCAAATAAAGGAAAGCCAGCCGGACGAGCTCGAGGATCTCGTCAAGCAATTAATCGGAGCGGGCAGTCAACTGAAGCTGCCGGCGTCTCTTATGGACATGCTGGGTACGGCGACGAACGAAAAAGAATAACGGCGGCGATTACAAGGGCTGCTTGTGCGGGCGAAAGCTTGCGCAAGCGGCTTTTTTTATTGGCGAAATGGTGTTCTTGATTCTCCTTTTTGACATAGAAGGACTGCTCGTCTTGGACAAAGGGCATAATTTTGCCGAGCAAGGAAAAACTATCCGCAAATGAGAAGCGGTGGTGAAGCAAGCGATGCGCATCCGTTCGAAGAGAAAGACGGACGAATATTTGGATCATATGGCAATCGACGATTTCAAGCATATCCACATCGAAGAGAGCGTGGATGCCAACCGGAAGCTGCTTGAAAATTTGTTTCGGGACAGTTCCGATATCGTCATTCGCGACATTCAAATTGAAAAGGGACCTAAAGCGTTAATTTGCATGGTAGACGGCATGTCGTTCTCTACGCTGGTCGACGAGATGCTGCAAGCGCTCATGATTTTGGAGGGCGGCTCGTTCACGATCGACGAACTGTGCAAGCAGGCGCTGCCGGTCGGGCAGACTCTGCAAGTACAGACCTATTCCGAACTGCTCGTCAATATGCTGGCCGGAGACGTCGCCTTGTTCCTCGACGGGAACGGGACGGCGGTTTGTCTCGGCATGCGTGCAGGCATACGGAGGATGGTATCGGAGCCGGAGACGGAGACGGTCGTACGCGGGCCTCGCGAAGGGTTCAACGAGATCATCCGCGTCAATACCGCTCTTATCCGCGCACGCATCAAGTCACCGAGACTGAAAATGAAGCCGTTCGTGATTGGCAAAGAGACGAACACTTGCGTCGTTTTGGCTTATATGGCCGGCATCGCTTCTCCGTCGCTCATTGAGGAAGCCGAGAGAAGGCTGAACGCCATTAAGATCGACGGTATTTTAGAGAGCGGTTATATCGAGGAATTGATCCAGGATGAGGAATGGTCGCCTTTCCCGCAGCTTCAAAATACGGAAAGGCCGGATACGGTTGCGGCAGGGCTGCTGGAAGGAAGGGTGGCGATTCTCGTAGACGGCACTCCATTTGCATTGATGGCGCCGTTCGGCTTCTGGCAGTGGCTGCAGGCAAGCGAGGATTACTACGAACGTTTTCTCGCTGCGTCATTGACGCGAATGCTGCGAATCGCTTGCCTCTTTCTTTCTTTGCTGACTCCCGCTCTTTATATCGCCGTATCCACCTATCATCCGGAGATGATACCGACCAATCTTCTACTCAGCATAGCGGCATCCAGGGAGGCCATACCGTTCCCGGCCGTAGTGGAAGCTTTAATAATGGAGCTCGCCTTCGAAGCTTTGCGCGAAGCCGGCATTCGACTGCCGCGAACCGTCGGTCAGGCCGTCAGCATATTGGGTGCGCTCGTCGTCGGGCAGGCGGCCGTGCAGGCTGGCATCGTATCAGCAGCAATGGTTATCGTCGTATCGCTGACCGGTATAGCGTCCTTTACTTTGCCTAGATACAATGCGGCCATTTCGATTCGGATGATGAGATTTCCGCTGATGCTGTTTGCGTCTGTTTTCGGACTGCTTGGCATCATTATCGGTGTAGTTGTGATTGTTGTGCATTTATCGAAAATCACATCCTTCGGCGTGCCATATCTGGCTCCAGCCTCACCAATCTCGATGTCGGATTGGAAGGACATCCTGATCCGAGCGCCTTGGAACCGGATGAAGCAGCGTCCGAATTATTTGGGCTCGCAAGACCGGAACCGTCAAAAATGAGGGGAGAGAGGGGCGCTTTAACGTGTGGAGAATAACGGGCATTCTTCGGATTTGGGCGTGCGTCGCTTTATTGCTGAGCAGCGCATTGCTGCTGTCCGGCTGCTGGGACCGACGGGAAATTAACGACGTCGCTTTCGTACTGGGCAGCGGAATCGATTTGACGGACGACGGAAAGTATTTGGTGAGCGTGCTTATTCCGCTGCCTGGCAATATAGGCGGAGCGGTCAGCCTTGGGGGAGGGGGCGGCGGACAGAAGCCTTTTACCATTAAGATCGAAGAAGGAGAGAGCATTAAAGAAGCGATTGATATTATGCAGAACAGCCTACCGCGAACGCTTTTCTTCGGACATCGCCGCATACTGGTCATCGGCGAGAAGCTGGCTCGAACTGTTGGTGCGTCACCGATCATCGATGCGGTAACGCGGCTGCCGGAAAACCGGCTGACCGCTTTTGTCGCGGTTGCGAAAGGATCGGCGCTTGATATATTGAATGCGGACGTGAGGCTGGAGCGCTTTTCCGTGGAGTCGCTAAGGGAGCTGATGCAATCGGAAGCGATCGTGCGCGTTTCTTTAAAGGATATCACCAGCAAGGTGGATGTAATCGGTACGGAAGCATTTCTGCCGTATTTGATCAAAAAAACGACGAAGATCAAAGGACAGGAAGCAGATGATATTGATATCGCAGGCTTCGCTTTGACGCAAGGCGGCATGATGAAGGCGGTCGCTCGAAACGGCGAAGCGAACGGCATCCGCCTGTTAAGCGGTCGATTTCGACCATATCGGGACTCGATCAAGGACGAGAATGGCAATAAGGTTATGCTGGGGATCAATAAAGCGATAGTCAAGGTAAAGCCGCAGCTGGCAAACGGAAAGCTAATTTACCGCATCCAAACACAAATGCAGATCAGTATTAACGAGGATATGGATACGAATCGCAATTACGACGATATTGGACAACGGAGAGCGATCGAAGAGTTGTTCGAGCAAAAAGCGAAAAGCGATATAACGCGGTCCATTGCGCTGATGCAGAAGTATAATTGCGACGTCATCGCTTTCGGCCTATACGCTTACCGCGCTTATCCGGACAAATGGGAGCAGGACTGGAGAGCGAAGTGGGGCGAGATGTTTCCAAACTGCGAATTCGATGTACAAGTAAGAGCCAATTTGTTCCGGATCGGCATGAACCGGGAAAATTTAGCGAAGAAGGAATAAAGATGAATAAAGCCTACATTCTCATTACCATTCTCTTTATCCTCATTTCCTGGAGAAGAGACCGAAAAAGGCTGCCGGCGGCGCCCAGCAAAGTGATATACGGCTTCTTCTTCTGCCTGTCCATTCTGCTGCTTACGATTGACACGATGGATCTGCGCATTTCCATTATGGAAAGCGATACGATTTATTTGATCGTGAAAAACATTATGACGATGATGAAGGGGACGAGTCAATGAAGGATCAAATGAAAATGTCGCCGCTGCAGTTGGCGCTGCTGGTAATCGCGATTCCCGTTGCATCCAATATGGTCAGCTTGCCGATGGCGCTCACGGATGCGGCCAAGCAGGACGCTTGGATCGCCTTCCTAATGCCGATCCCTTATGGCATTTTCATAGCCTATCTGTTCTGGAAACTGTGCGGATGGATGCCGGGCAAAAACATGTACGAAATTGTCCAGCAGGCTTGCGGAAAATGGATCGGGGGGTTGCTGAATGGCATGCTGCTGCTGTTCCTTCTCCTCGATATTATTTCTCAGATTCGGCTGTACAGCGATTTTTTCAGCGCTTCGATTTTGCTGAAGACGCCTCCGGAATATATGGTGCTGGCGACGATGCTGCTGCTTATGTATATCGCTACGGGGACGACGGAGCATTTGGCGAGAGCGAACGTTGTTTTCATTGCGCTGTTCATTCTGATCTATTCGCCGCTGCCCTTTCTTTTTTTGAACGAAATCGATATCACTAAGCTGGAGCCGGTTATGACGCGCGGAATCGTTCCAACTATTCGGGGCGGTATCCTAGCGACGGGTTCTTTCGGCGATATCATCGTATTGGGGGCGTTTTTGCACCATGTACGGAAACCTCGTGATATTTATTTCGCGGTCAAAGCAGGCGTCATTTTCTCCTGCTTCATGTTAACTTTATGGCTATTGTGCGTCGTGAGCGTCATTAGCCCGATGCTAGCATCACGGCTTGCCTATATCGGATGGATTCTTGTGCAGCAGATTCATGTGACCGATTTCTTGGATCGGGTCGATCTCTTTCTGATTTCGTTGTACGTCCCCGTCATCCTGATGAAATTCGGTATTTTGTATACGGCTATTCTTACCGGATTCGCCTCTTATACGAAGAAAAAGAAGTTCGATTTCATCAACATACTTGCCGCTCTTTGCATTGGCATGCTGACGATTCTGCTCTTTAACAATACGGAGGAAGTGACGATGTTCACTAACTTCGGCATTATTCCGATCACGTTCGGCGTTCAGATCGTCTACATCGGCTGTTTGCTCATCGGGGTTGCCTTACGTCGCAAATTGTTCCAGACAAAGGTGATGCCAAGCGAGCAGCAGAACAATTTGTACGGCCTACTAGTATGGCTTAGCCTTATCGTTTGCGCGTCGGCGGTCGTTTTCGGAAGTGTAGCGGGCGGAAGCAGGGGAGTTTACGGCATTATCGCGGGAATCGTCTACGCCTGCTTCCTGCTGCTCGTCGTTTACTTCAGCATAAAAGAATTCGGGGAAATGATGAAACGGCAGGCGCGGGATCACAATAGCGGACGTAATGAATCGATGGGGCGCGGAGATTCAGCTATTTGAGCCTAAATGGATGACGGCACCCGGAGCGAGTCCGGATGCCGTCTTTGAAAACGTATATTTAACCAAAGCCTGCTGCCCCAGCAGTTGGCTTATTCTTTCAATCCCTAGCTGATTCGGCATAACGGGTAATGCCGATCGCTTTGCTGTCATGACTATGACGTAAGCTGCTATCTAGCGGATACATCGCTCATATCGGCGATGCAATGGAATTCTACATAAAAAGCATGCTTTAAAACAACGGAAGCCCTACCTCTCTTCCGTCCTTGCGGCTCCGAAGACCGCGCCAGTGTGAGTCAAAGACTAAAAATCTTACTTCACTGCATGAACGAAAATGGAAATTGACATGAGAGTAGAATGATCTACGGTCGTGGAATTTCAAGAGGGATTGCGGGGTTAAATATTACGTATAAAGGATAGTATACTGCAAATCGAAGTGATTTACAAGAGGAAGAGGAGATTTTAAACAAATGAATGAGTTTTTACCATTTGGTTACGATAGACAAGTAAGTTTCTACACACGTTGTCAGGAGGAGATCTAAAATGCCGGATTGGTTGGAAATATCACTCAGGACGCTCTCGTCGGTCGTCATTTTGTTCCTCATTACAAAGGCGCTCGGCAAAAGGCAAATTTCGCAATTGTCGTTATTCGAGTATATTACGGGGATTACGATGGGCAACATCGCCGCTTATATTTCACTCGACCTCGATAATAACTGGTATTTGGGCATTCTCTCTTTGGCCGTTTGGGTTTCGGTTTCCGTCGGCATGGAGTTTTGGACGCTGCATAATAAAACGGTGCGCGATTTCGTCGACGGACGGGGAACAGTACTTATTCAAAAAGGGATACTGAAGCAAGAGGGTTTGAAAAAAGAGCGAATTACGATTGACGAATTGCTAGAGCAGCTGCGTAAAAAAGACGTGTACCGCGTCGCAGACGTCGAATTTGCCATTATGGAGCAGAGCGGTGAAATCAATCTGATGTTGAAAAAAGAGCATCAGCCGATTACGCCGGCTATGCTGGGATGGCATATCGCGGAAGAGGAGGAGCCTCAAACGGTCGTGATGGACGGCTTGGTGCTAGAGCATGCTCTGGATACAGCCAGCCGGGATCGGAACTGGCTGAAGCGGGAGCTGAAGAAGCAGAAGCTGAAGCTAGAGGACGTATTTCTCGCCCAAATCGACGCCACTGGTCAGTTGTCCGTTCAGACAGGCGAGGTAAGCATAAGCGGCAATCAGCCGAAAAGCCCGAAGGATCAAATTAAGCAATTGTTGCAGCAGTATGAGGACGAGCTGCATATGCTCGAGCAATTTGCCAAAAACGATGACGATAAAATCGACTATCGAAAAGCAATTGAGCAATTGAAGTCGCTGACGCCGCAGAAGCAGCAGCTTTAAAAAAATGACAAAAGCAGAGGCCGAAACGGCCTCTGCTTTTGTTGCCTATTATTAATAGAAGAAACACAATCAAGGGAAGCTGCCAACCGTTTAGATTTGGTTGCACATATATAATAGAAGAGATAATTCTGGAAACCCGCTTATTCGGCGGGAATGACCGATATTCCTTTGCGATTTTTCGCGCGAATTCGTTCATACTCCAAGATTTGCGAAGGCATGACCTGGCCCCCAGCAAATTGATGCTTCACCAAATGGTTGAAGTCTTCCGTCCAAGGAGCAAGCGGACGATTCATCCAAGCTTGCTTGGCGTATTCGTTCAGCTGGTTGACGAAATCCATATTGGCCGAAATATGAACCTCTTGCACCTTTGGCGCGTTTTCCCTAATTCTTCGTGCGATCGTTTGCTTTAATTCCTCGGACAGCTGGTTATGGTCGTTAACGGTAAAATAAGAGTTGTAAGGGGTCACCACTTGCCGATTATCCCAGCGCTTGCTGCCGGTATCGCTGTTGTACACGCCGCGGGCGCCGTTCTTTTGTTCATTGGTGCGTCCTGTGCTCTTCGTTCCGACGGCCGTCCAGTCGAGCGCGATTCCGACATAAGCGTTCTTGTCCGTAAGCATGACAATGGCCGTGCCTACGCCGTTCAGCTGCGTAACTTTGTTGGACAACGTATTGCTGTATTCGAAATGGGTATTGTCGTGCTGCTTCGGATTGCCGGTCGTCGAGCCGAACAACTTGGGACCGAGCATCTTCGGATCGCCGGTCTTACGGCTTCCGTAATCGTAGTCGCTGTGCTGAATGCGTTTTTCGTAACCGCAAGCGGAAAGAACAAGTACCGTAAGCACAAGGAGAAGCAAAGCTCCGGCCGCTCGTTTGTTCATCATAATTATCAGCCTCCATTCGGGCGGTATTAGGAATAGGTTCTGTAGGGAACGATGAAATATACGCGTCTGTTCCATACATAATTGACCATGGTTTTGGTGCACAATGAAGGGTAAGGAATGGGAAGGTGAAAGCGCAAATCAAGTGGCGGAAAGCCCGAAAAACTAACGTTTTTGACAGCTTTGCGAACAATTTGTGAACTCTCTGTGGAACATTGACAAAAAGGGGCTTCAACTTTATATTTAATAAAGTGATTTAAGTTGCAGGAGTTGTCATAACATCTGTGAAAACACGCAGTTTGCCCGCCTTTTAGCGGGATTTGCGAGCTGCGAAAACGTCAAAAGTGGGGTTGATTATTGATGAAACGGTGGCAGTTTGTAAAACGGCTTGCACCGCTTCTGGCCTTGATGGTGCTCGTGCTGTCAGCGTGCGGACGAAGTGACTTGTCCACGTTGAATCCCCAAGGTCCTGTAGCGGAAGAGCAATTCGGATTGATGAAGCTGGCGATTTCAATCATGCTGATCGTGATTGTGGTCGTGTTTGCGATTTCTTTATACGTAATAATACGTTTCCGCAGACGGCCTGGAGACAAGACGATTCCGAAGCAGGTTGAAGGCAGCCACAAGCTAGAGATTATTTGGACCGTTATTCCAATCATTATGCTTATCATTTTGGGAGTGCCGACGGTGCAATCGGTGTTCAATCTGTCGAAGGATTATTCGAAAGATCCTGACGCGGTCAAGGTTATCGTTACTTCGCACCAATACTGGTGGGAGTTCGAGTATCCGGAATACGGCATTAAGACAGCTCAGGAATTGATCATTCCAACGAACAAAACGATTGCGATCGAAGCAAAATCGGCTGACGTTATTCACTCGTTCTGGATTCCGTCGCTTGCCGGTAAAATCGATACGAACCCTGGCGCTAACGTAAATACGATGCATTTCTCAGCTCCAAAAGAAGGCGTTTACTTGGGCAAATGCGCCGAGCTTTGCGGTCCTTCTCACGGGTTGATGGACTTTAAAGTAAAATCGGTGGACGAGTCTTCGTTCGACCGTTGGGTTGCAGCTCTGCAAGAACCGGTTGCGCTTCCTAGCGATCCGGCTATTAAAGAAGCATTCGTCAGCAAGTGCTTGACTTGCCATGCGGTTGGCGACCAAGGCGGTCCTGCATTCCCTAACTTGACAGGTATCGGCAGCCGTGAAACGGTTGGCGGCATCCTCGTCAATACCGATGACAAGAAGTATGCCAACGAAGGCACAACTTACGAGAATCTACATCGTTGGATCGAAGATCCGCAAGCGATCAAACCGGGCAACCAAATGCCGGCCGTCGATTTGACTCAGCAAGAGCTTGACGGCATTGCGAAGTACCTGTCGGAATTGACGCTTGACTACGAAAAATAAATCATCGGTGATTGAAGGAGGTACCTACCTTGGCTCATGGACATACGGTTAAACGCCATACCGGTTTGATGGACTGGTTGACGACGGTTGACCATAAAAAAATCGGGATCTTGTATTTGATCGCCGGAGGCTTTTTCTTCCTCGTCGGCGGATTGGAAGCCTTGCTTATTCGGATTCAATTATGGAAACCGCTTAACGACTTCGTAAGCGCGGATACATACAATGAATTGCTTACAATGCACGGTACGACAATGATTTTCTTGGCAGCGATGCCGTTGCTGTTCGCGCTTATGAATGCTATCGTGCCGCTGCAAATCGGCGCGCGCGACGTTGCGTTTCCTTTCGTTAACGCGCTTGGCTTCTGGACGTTCTTCTTCGGCGCGGTACTGCTGAATGTCAGCTGGTTCACAGGAAGTGCTCCTGAAGCTGGTTGGACGGCGTACGCTCCGCTAGCCGGAACGACTTATTCCCCGTCACACGGGATGGATTATTACGTTCTAGGCTTGCAGATTGCAGGTATCGGTACATTAATCGGGGGCATCAACTTCCTCGTTACGATTATCAACATGCGTGCTCCAGGCATGACATTCATGCGCATGCCGATGTTCACTTGGACGGCGTTCATTACGTCGGCACTGATCCTGTTCGCTTTCCCAGCATTGACGGTCGGCTTGGCCGCTTTGATGTTCGACCGCATTTTCGACGCGAACTTCTTTAATCCGTCGGGCGGCGGCAACAGCGTATTATGGGAGCATATTTTCTGGATCTTCGGGCATCCTGAGGTATATATCCTCATCTTGCCGGCCTTCGGCGTTATTTCCGAAGTTATCAGTACATTCTCGCGTAAACGGTTGTTCGGTTACAGCTCGATGGTCTTCGCTACCATCCTGATCGGCTTTCTCGGCTTCATGGTTTGGGCGCATCATATGTTCACAACGGGTCTCGGACCAGTAGCGAACGCGCTCTTCTCCATCGCAACGATGCTGATCGCGGTACCGACAGGTATTAAAATTTTCAACTGGCTGTTCACGATGTGGGGCGGATCGATCAAGTTTACAGCAGCGAACTTGTTCGCCGTAGGCTTCGTTCCAACCTTCGTAATGGGCGGCGTTACCGGCGTCATGCTGGCAGCGGCTCCGGCCGACTTCCAATACCATGACTCGTACTTCGTCGTAGCGCATTTCCACTACGTTATCGTAGGCGGTTTGATTTTAGGTATTTTCTCCGGCTTGCATTACTGGTGGCCGAAAATGTTCGGACGCATGCTCAGCGAACCGCTTGGCAAACTGACGTTCTGGACCTTCTTTATTGGTTTCCATCTGACGTTCTTCGTCCAGCATTTCCTTGGCTTGCTCGGCATGCCGCGCCGGATCTGGACGTACTTGGACGGACTGGGCTTCAACGAAATGAACCTGATCAGTACGATTGGCGCCATTTTGATGGGTCTGGGCACGATCTTCTTCTTGCTGAACGTAACGATTACTGCGTTCAAACCGAAGAATGCAGCCAATGATCCTTGGGAAGACGGACGTACGCTGGAATGGACGATTTCTTCGCCTCCGCCAGAGTACAACTTCAAACAAACGCCGCTTGTTCGCGGTTATGACGCTTTCTGGAAAGAGAAAATGGATGGCAAGCGCGGCATGACGCCTGCGGAACCGGTTGGTTCGATTCATATGCCATCGCCTTCAATTTTGCCTTTCGTTATGTCGCTCGGCTTGTTCATCACAGGTTTCGGCCTGCTGTACTCCGACGGCACTTGGGGCAAAGTTGCGGGTATCGATACCGGTTATATAGCTGCCGGAATCGGCCTTGTTATTACATTTACTTGTATGGTGCTCCGTTCGGTTAAAGATGACCACGGCTTCCATATCGAGCCTGAAGATCAGCATGACGGGGGGATAAAAGCATGAGTGCACATACGCATGTAGAAGGGCAATTGCCTCATGAGCCCGAAAAAGCGACCCTTGAGGGACGCAATAAAGTGCTTGGTTTCTGGTTGTTCCTTGGCGGTGAAACGGTATTGTTCGGAACGCTGTTCGCAGCGTTCCTGGCTCTCCGCGATCAAGTACTTGACGGGCCTCCGGCTCACGAGCTGTTCCAGCTGCCGCTTGTAGCGATTGCAACGGCTCTTCTGTTGACGTCCTCGCTGACAAGCGTTTTCGCAACGCAAGCGCTGCATCGCCAAAATACGAAAGCTTTAATTAACTGGCTTATCGTTACTGTTCTTCTGGGTCTTGGCTTCCTAGTTCTTGAAATTTACGAGTTCGTGCATTATTTGCATGAAGGCCACGGCTTTACGACGAGCGCATTCAGCTCCTCGTTCTATACTCTCGTAGGCTTCCACGGCGCGCACGTTGCGTTCGGTATCGTATGGATCTCGATTATAATCGGTCAATTGATGAAGAAAGGCCTGACGGTCGTAACGGCTCCGAAAGCATACGTGGCCGGCCTATACTGGCACTTTATCGACGTCGTTTGGGTATTTATCTTCACCGTCGTTTATCTGATGGGAAAGGTGGTTTAATCGTATGTCGAATAACAGCCATTCCGCAGAGGAGACACGTCCTGTCCGTCATAAGTTGGAAGGACCACAAAAAGCGATTGTTTCCTTTATCCTGTCGATTCTTCTTACGCTAATCGCTTTCGCAACGGTTATTTCGGGCGAAATCAATAAAGACTTCATCTACATCATTCTGATGGGCTGCGCGGTTGTTCAAGTATTCGTGCAGATGGCCGTATGGATGCATATGAAGGATCGCGGGCACGCTTATGCGACTATCGGTATTTTGACCGGCGTATTCATCGTATTTACATGCGTCATTATGGCCGAGTATTGGGTTTGGTGGTAAAAGGGCCGTATAATTAAAAAGAGGAGGGTCCCGGGATTATTGGGTCCCTCCTCTTTTGCAAAATTGAAAGGAGCTTCCACAAATGCTTGGCTTACAATATTTCAGCTTTGAGGAGTTGTGGACCCCGTGGTTTCTTTTCGGGATGGCCGCGATTGTCATTCTTTACTTTTATGTCATCGGACCATGGCGGGAGAAGCACGCACCAGATGAACCGAAAGTGACTCTGCTGCAGAAAACGATGTTTGTTGGCGCGGCGGTATTGTTCTATTTGGTGCAGGGGGGACCGTTGAGCCTGCTGGGACACGTGATGTTTACGTTCCATATGGTCAATATGTCAGTTTCCTATCTGATCGTGCCGCCAATGCTGCTGTATTCGATACCGTCTTACGTCTGGCGCCGAGTTTTCTCACACGCCTGGTGGCAAAAACTTCGTTTCTTGATGAATCCGATTTCAACGCTCGTATTATTTAATCTCTTGTTTTCGATCTATCACATCCCGGTCGTACACGACTATGTAATGACCCATTTTGCGCTGCACCGGTTCTACTATAGCGTGTTATTCGTTACCGCTCTTATGATGTGGTGGCAAATTGTTTGTCCGGTACAGGAATGGAACCGGTTGACCGATTTGAAGAAGATGGCTTACGTATTCGCAAACGGCGTATTGCTGACGCCGGCCTGCGCACTTATTATTTTCGCAAGTACGCCGATGTATGCGATTTACAGCGACCCGCAAGTATGGGTTCAAGCGATGGGCTATTGCGTGTCGGGAGACCCTTCGCGGTTGTTGGACATGTTCGAGGGCCCGCAGTTCTTCAATCTGATGGAGGCGACCGAGGATCAGCAGTTGGGCGGAATCGTCATGAAGCTGGTGCAAGAACTTATGTACGGCATTATTTTGTCGTATATCTTCTTCCACTGGTTTAGACGCGAGCATAAAGACGACGAGCTGCCGAATACGAATACCGGTACCGTCTAGCAGGGCGCGATACTGAAGAAAGTCTATTATTTCCGTTAGGTGGGATTCAAGTTGAATTGGTATTTTATATTTCCAACCGTCAGCACCTCTTTTATCGTTATTAGCGCCGTGCTTGTCGCGTTCGGCTGGCGGCTTGCCGTTCAGCGCAAATTGGAATCGCATAAAAAGGTGATGATCGCGGCGGCGATCGCGGCGATTCTATTCTTTATTATTTATGCGTCCCGAACTGTTCTAGTAGGGAACACAACGTGGGGCGGACCGGAAGGTTTGAAGCTTTACTATCATATTTTCCTGTACTTCCACATCGTCATGGCGACTGTAGCGGCTGTATTTGGCATTACGACGCTGACGCTGGGCTTCAAGGAAAAGTATTCGAAGCATCGGAAGTGGGGACGCGTGACGTCGGTGATTTGGTTTGCTACGGCGATTACTGGCGTGATCGTTTATGTTTTGCTTTACTTATTGTATCCGGGCGGCCACACGAAGCCGATGATCGACGCGATTTTTGGACTGTAAAACCAACGACTTCATTACAGCATTAGGAAACCGGCTTTGCTAATTGGGAATTTGACATTCTCAATTAGCAAAGCCGGTTTTTTTATTTGGACTTTCGGTGGATGCCGTTCAATTACTCGATTCGATGCCCATAACCTTGTTCGTACCCAGATAAGCAAGACGTGTCAGTTGTATGGACATATAACGCGGCGAATAGACCATTTGCTGATCAAACCACTTATGGATAAGACCAAGAATGGCGGAGGTTATATAATCGAGAAAAATATCAAGCGGAACAAGCATTTTTTGCTCCATGTTCAAACTAGATGTCCGATGATAATGGCTTTCCCGAATCACTTCGTACAGCTTAGCATTAATGAATTCTCCGTTCTTGTCGAACATGATCCGGTAAAATCTCTCATGGTCGGAAAAATGCTGAAACAGCGCCAGCAAATAAGTGTCGGGTTCTTCATTTTCACCGGAAGTTGTATGGTTAGCATTAGCAGAATTCATCGATTCCTGAAGAAGCGTCAATTTTTCCGCGATCATCGTAGCAATAAGTTCTTCTTTATCCTGATAGTGCAAATAGAAAGTGGAACGATTAATATTAGCTGCCTCCGTGATATCGCTAACCGTTATCTGTTCTATGATTTTAACGGATAGAACTTGCAGCAATGCCTCTCTAAGGATCATTTTTGTTCTTAAAATTCTGCGGTCATTCAGCTTTTTCTCAGACACTATAGCACCTCTTAATCTATAAAATAGGGTTGAACAACAAATAGACAGGAATCCATTATTTGTTGCATAAAAAACATATTTAATTTTTGTGTATTTTACATATTTTTATTACAAATGTGGATTTCAAAGAAAAAACGGTTATTTTAAAACTGTCCAACATTTAATAAATAATCATCAACTATTATTATTCCGTTGTTTATACATTAAAAACAATAATAATGATGCTTGTAACGTTAATCCAAATTGCTATAATGATAGCATAAAAACCAACTAATTTAATAGGAAAAATATAATTTAATCAAAAGGAGTTTCCGCCATGACCGAGTCCTTATTAATAAGCAGCACTGATTCCAATGTATTCGTAATTAAAGCCATTGAATTGTCTAAGCAGCTAGCCGTTGACGCAGCAAAGAGGGATCGAGAAGGCGGGGCGGCTTATGAGCAACTGAATCTCCTTAAGGACAGCGGGTTGCTAAAAGTCATTGTCTCTCCAAAATACGGAGGAGACGGACAACCATGGTCCGTGGTGCTTCGTATTGTGCGTGAGCTTGCCAAAGAGGATGCCTCGTTAGCTCATTTATACGGATTTCACACACTTAATATTTTGGCAGCCAGATGGAACGGTACGGAAAAGCAGCAGGAATATTTGGAAACCGGCACTGTGTGCCACAATTGGTTCTGGGGCAACTCGGTGAACTATTACGATCGCAGATTGACTGGCAAGCGGGAAGGAGATGGCTACCGCATTCACGGGGAAAAAGGATTTTCTTCCGGATCGCCGGGATCTGACCGTCTCGTAATCTCATGGAGGGACGAAGCGGATGATTCACTTTTATTCGCTGCCATTCCGACGGATAAAGCCGGCATAACCGTTCATGACGATTGGGATGGTATCGGCCAACGGCAAACCGGTAGCGGGACCGTACAGTTTAACCAGGTGTATATCGATAAAGGAGAACTGCTTGATTCCAAAGAGAGGATTCACTTGCCTTACGCCACATTAACACCGATCTTATCCAAAAGCGTGCTCACAAACGTATACGTCGGGAGCGCATTCGGCGCGATAGAGGCCGCTAAGGAATACACCGTTAATCATACTCGTCCTTACATAGCCTCTGGCGTAGATAAAGCGATTGAGGACCCTTGGATTAAAAGGCAGTATGGCGAATTATGGATACAAGCTGTCGCGGCTGCGAGTCTTACCGACAACGCGATTGCCGTACTGGATTCAGCGTGGAACAAGGGAATGTCTCTGACGGAGCAGGAGAGAGGGGAAGCGGCCGTCATCGTTAGCGCGGCGAACGTGCATGCGGGAAATACTGCGCTGGAAGTGACCAGCCGGATATTCGAGGTCATGGGGGCGCGTTCGGCGACAAGAAAGAACGGATTCGACAGATTTTGGCGCAACGTTCGGACGCATACCCTGCATGATCCGGTTGAATATAAATTGCGCAGCGTAGGCGATTGGGTACTTACAGGCGCTTATCCATCTACACAATATAGCTGACAAGGGAGAAAAAATGACGATGTCCTCTAGAGGAATCAAATTTATCAATAGCTTTAACGACGGAAGAAACGTATGGCTGGAAGGAAAACGAGTTGAACAGTTTCAGCATCACCCCGCGTTTAAAGGAACGCTGCAGAGCATTAGCCGACTGTTCGACATGCTGGATACTCCAGGCGAACAAGATGAGGTAGGATTTTTGAAGCCGGATGGAAGCTACGCCCACAGTTCATTTTTGGTGCCTTATTCGCGAGAGGAGCTAGCGGCCAGAAGCCGTGCTTTTCATCGCTGGTCCAAAGAAACCAATGGAATGATGAGCAGGCTGTCCGATTATGCCAGATCAATGATAACCGGATGGTACGGCGCAAGGAAACAGCTTGGTCAGTTGGATCCTCATTTCGAGTCAAAGATAACGGCTTATTACAAGGAAGCCCGCGATCAAGACTTGTTCCTGACGACAGCTATCCTCGACCCTCAGATTAACCGGGCGAATGGGCTGGAGGATGAAAAAATTGCGGAGCGTTTCCTTCATGTCGTTCGGGAAACAAGCGAAGGCATTGTCGTTCGGGGGGCCAAAATGATTGCGACGGGAGCGCCGTACACCCATGATTTCGTTATTTTTTCTTTGCTGCAGTTTAATCGTGATCAGGCGAAGCATGCACACGTGCTTATCGTGCCGGCGAATTCCCCAGGGCTGCATATTGTCTGCAGGGAATCATTTGCTGACAATCGCTCGAAGGAACATATTCTAAGTTCGCGTTATGAGGAAATGGATGCTGTGCTGTTTTTCGACGATGTGCTAATCCCTTGGGAACGCGTTCTCTTACACGGCAATGCCGATGCGGTATTAAAGCTGAGAGAAAACCGGACAGCCAATTCGCTTGCGTATCATCAAACGGCCGTGAGAATGGTGGCGAAGCTCGAATTTATAACCGGAGTTACGATGGCAGTTGCCGAATCGATCGGCGTAAACGGTTTTCTCCACATTCAAGAAAAGCTTGGCGAGTTGCTGACACAGGTCGATTCGGTCAAAGCGCTTGTCTACGCGTCCGAAGGCCATGCGGCCCCTGATGCCGACGGCATCTACGTGCCAGACATTTCTTATATCCATACTGCAAGAAATATGGGAACTAAATTTTATCCGCGAGCTGTCGAGATTCTCCAACAAGTCGGGGGCGGCGGGTTCGTACAAACCCCATCAGGCATGGAAGATTTCTACGGCCAGATCTCGAAGCAGATGCATCTTTATTTCGAAGGGGCAACCGTAAGCGCGGAGAAAAAAGTGCAGCTGCTGAAGCTGGCTTGGGATTTGATCGGCAGCTCGTTTGGTTCCCGCCATGAGCTATACGAGCGATTTTATGCCGGAGACCCTATTAAGGGCCACGCCTTGCAATATTTAAACGCAGATCATTCCTTTTTCACCGGGCCGGTGTGGCAATTAATCAAGGAAGGGAGTAAGCACTGATGAAATGGTTTTGGTTTATACCGACATCTCCAACTGATGAAACTTACTTGTCTTCTTCAATAGAGGCGATCCCCGTCGATTACGGGTATTTGTCCAAGCTGGCTGGCCGACTTGACGAGTTGGGCTACGAAGGCGCGTTGATAGCTACCGGGAAAGTATGGGAAGACGCATGGGTCGTTGGTTCAGCGCTGCTTCCTTTCACGAAAAGACTGAAGTTTCTAATCGCTGCAAGACCGGGATTGATGTCTCCGACGTTAGCCGCGCGAATGGCTTCCACTTTCGATCGTCTCTCGGGCGGCAGACTTCTCGTCAACGTTGTAACCGGAGGGGACCCTGCTGAGTTGGCGGGCGACGGGCTATTTCTGGATCATGATGCCCGTTACGAATTGACGGGTGAGTTTCTTCACATATGGAAGCAAGTTATCGGAGGGCATAAAGTTACGGCAAGCGGTACGCATATCAGCGTTAATGAAGCTGAACTTCTGTATCCGGCTGTGCAGTCTCCTTCCCCGCCGCTTTACTTCGGCGGTTCCTCGGAAGCGGCAATGGCCGTCGCTGCTCGTCATATCGATGTTTATCTGACCTGGGGAGAGCCTCTTCCGGCAGTGGAAGCCAAAATAAAGCGGATGAGGACGCTGGCTGAAGAGCAGGGCAGAACGATTCAATTTGGCATTAGACTGCATGTGATTGTCAGAGAAACAGAAGAAGAAGCGTGGCAAGCCGCTGACGAGCTTATTCGATATGTAGATGACGAAACGATTGAAAAAGCGCACAGCAAATTCAAATCACTGGAATCAGAAGGGCAGCGCCGGATGACGGAGCTGCATGGAGGAAAGCGGGATTCGCTTGTTGCCGGGCCTAATCTTTGGTCGGGCATCGGCTTGGTATGGGGAGGCGCAGGTACAGCATTGGTCGGAAGCGCCGAGAATGTAGCGGCCAGAATTCGCGAGTATGAGGCCTTAGGAATCGATAGGATCATTTTATCCGGTTATCCGCATTTGAGAGAAGCGGAGCGTGTGGCCGAGCTGCTGTTTCCTTTACTGGACCATTCTGCTCAAACGCTGCAGCGTTAAAGGAATAGGCATGAAAGGGGTGATGCCAGACGAAGGTTTAGCGCAGCATTCGAGGAAATGACCATACTTTACCTAAAGTTGAATTAGTCCTCTGTAGAAGCTGATCCTTGCAGAGATTTATATACAGATTCATATAAGGAAAGCTTGTGAAACCATCTATAGGAGGAAGTAAAATGAAATTTTTAGCGAAAAAACAGTATCAACGCAATATGTGGAAGGCATCACTCGTACTCGTACTTGCATTTGCATTGCTTTTGACGGGATGCGCTGGCGGTCAGGGCGGGAATGGAAAAACGGTTGACAACGCACCGAGCAATGCAACCAATGCGACAACGCCAGAAGGCGAGGCTAAAGGGCCGGTTAAGGACGGAACGCTCATCGTTGGTCTAACGACGGATGTAAGTGCGCTTGACCCTACTAGAGAAGCCGGCTGGGAGTCCTATCTGGTCAACCGGAACATTCACGAATCGCTTGTGAAGGAGGATTTGTCGAAGACTTCGGCGGAGTCTCCGCAGGTTGCCATTGTACCGAGTCTTGCCGAGTCATGGGATATTTCCGAGGACGGGCGAACGTATACATTCCACTTGCGCCAGGGAGTCAAGTTCCAGGACGGCTCAGATTTTAATGCGGAAGCAGTAGAATTCAACGTACGACGCGCATGGGATAAAGACTTCGAGTTTTTCGATGAATTAAGCGCGGCATTAATGAGCCGTACTTACCATGCGTTGAAAAATGTCACCTCACCGGACGAGCACACGGTAGTGTTTGAATTCAACACCCCTTATCCGGCGTTTCTGCGCCTGCTCGCACAGGGAAGCGGCGGTTCCGGGCTGTTAGCCAGCGCCGAAGCCATTAGAAAATATGGAAACGACGGCTACGCAGAGCATCCTGCGGGCACTGGCCCTTATCAGTTGGAGGAACGCGTCATGGGCGAAAAAATCGTTCTGAAGCGGTTTGACGGGTACTGGGGAGATAAGGCGTATAGCGAGAAAATTATTTTCCGTCCTATTGTAGACGAAAATGCTCGCATCGCTGCTCTGAAAACCGGGGAAGTAGATATTATTCAAGGACCTCCGATCGATAGCATCGACAAGCTCAAGGAAGAGGGCTATCAGGTTCCTGAAGCGGATTTGCCTATCGTTTATTACTTGACGCTTAATACGGGAAATGAGTTTTTCAAAGATGTGCGCGTTCGCCAAGCTGTGACGCTGGCGATTGACCGTGAGAGCATGTCGAAGGATCTGCTGAAAGGCTACGCCCTGCCGGCTTACAGCGCTGTAAACGCCGGAAGTGAGATTTTCGATCCTAATCATAAGCCGCTTCAATACAACTTGGAGAAAGCAAAGCAGCTTCTCGCGGAGGCTGGCTATCCGGACGGATTCGAGATCACACTGCAAACCTATAACGGCAATGACGCTTATGTGGAGTGGATTCAGCGGGATTTGGCCAAGATCGGCATTAAAGTGAAGATTGAATCCTATGATTATGCAACGTTCGGCTCGCTTCGTTTCATGAGCCCGAAAGTGGGCATCAACACGATGGACTGGGGCTTTGTGACGGCGTATTGGCTGTACATCGTCGGTTATTCGGAGAGCACCGGGCGTTATGGCAATTATGCAAATCCGGAATTTGACGCTGCCGTAGACAAAGCGTTGAATGAAGTAGATCAACAGAAATCATTCGAGTACTGGAAGCAAGCCCGAGACATTATCGACGAGGATGCGGCAATTGTACCGCTGTTCAGCGGCAAAACGCTTGTAGCTTTGGGCAAAAACGTTAAGGGCTTCGTATTGCCTTCGCAAAACTGGTACGACCTTGACAAAGTTTGGGTAGAGTAACGCGGCGGGCTCGCGGTGAGAGGGAGATAGGCTTTGGCGCTTTATATCGGAAAGAGAATGCTAGCTGTCGTTCCCGTGCTGCTTTTTGTAACCTTTACGGTCTTTCTGGCGGTTCATTATAGCCCGGGAAATCCCGTCGACATGATTCTCGGCAATGCTGCGACGCCAGAGGCGGTAGCCAATCTTAGTCGTGAAATGGGATTGGACAAGCCGCTTCTTGTACAATACGTCAATTGGCTGGCTGATCTTGGCCAAGGGAACTTTGGGAATTCATACATTCACAAAACTCCCGTTTACGATGTTCTAATGGACAAATTTAAAAATACGGTCATTCTGGCGGCCGGCGGGCTTGTGCTGACCTGTTTGTTCGGCATTCTGATCGGCGTAGCAGCCGGACTAAAGCCATCTTCTTGGCTGGATCGGATCATTATGTTTACGACGACGGTCGGCTCCAATCTGCCGACCTTCTGGCTAGGCATCGTCTTAGCAGCCCTGTTCTCCGTTAAGCTTGGCTGGCTGCCGTCATCTGGGATGTACGATTTACGAGGAGACAAAACATTTGCTAGTTTGCTAGAACATATGCTGCTTCCTTCTATCGCCATTGCCGTATCCTCGCTGGCTGTTGTAGCCCGGCTGATCCGAGCAAGCGTCATTGAAGTGATGAATGCGGACTTCATTCAGACGCTCAGATCGCATGGATTACCGTTTCGCAGAATTGTCGGCAAGCATTTGCTCCGCAACATTCTTGCACCGGTAGTTAATATTACGGGACTTGAAGTCGGGTATTTGCTTGGAGGCGTGTTATTCGTCGAAACGGTGTTTTCCTGGCCGGGCCTCGGCACGCTGCTGTACAACGGCATAATGGGTCATGACATTCCATTTATACAAGCGGGAGTCGTATTAATCGCCGTCATTTATGTGTTTGTCAATTTGCTGGCGGATATTATCGTTTCCCTATTAAATCCTCGGCTGAGGGGCTAATGGAATCACGTCAGAGAAAAAAGGAGGAGCGGCTTTTGGGCAAAAGAAATCATATAGCTCTCCAGCATGAGCGGACGGCAAGCTGGCCTGGAACAGGTTCTAACCGCTGGCGCAAATGGGTGCGGGTGTGGGTGAAAGATAAATTCTCACTTGCAGGTTTGCTTATTGTAGCGGGAGCTATCATCATATCGCTGTTCGCGCCATGGATTGCTCCGTACGATCCCGATGTCGGCAATAACTCCCTTCGTTTGGGCTCACCGGGAACAGAAGGACATATTCTGGGGCTGGACCAGCAAGGCAGAGATATTTTAAGCAGACTTATTTACGGAGGACGAATATCGCTGATTTCGGCTTTGCTGCCGATCGCTTTGGCCTTTGTGGTTAGCGCGGTGTTTGGCCTGGTTGCCGGCTTCATAAAGGGTAGAGCTGGAGAGCTCATCATGCGCGCTATGGATATTTTGTTCGCCTTTCCGACGATATTGATCGCGTTGACTGTAACTACTCTGTTGGAAGCGGGGCTTAAATCCGTCATGATTACGCTCACCATCGCTCTTATTCCGCACATGACCCGAATTATGTATGCCTCCGTTATATCGGAGACGGGAAAGGAATATATCGAAGCGGCTCGCGTGCTTGGCGCGTCGAGGTGGGAGATTCTGTACAGCGAGCTTCTGCCCAATGTGATTACTTCCTTAACGGTCTATGCGACTTCTCTGGTCGGGAAAATGATTATCTTTTCCGCAGGTCTTAGCTTCATGGGTTTAGGCATTCAAGCGCCTCAATCCGACTGGGGCAAAATGACGTCAGACGGTATGGCTGTCCTGCTGCAGGGCAGCTATCACGCGGCAACGATTCCCGGGCTCGTTATTTTAATCGTATCGATTGGATTTAGCTGGCTGGGAGACGGATTACGGAATGCCTTCGATCCACATTACAACTAAAGCGGCAGGGAGGTGCGGGCGGTGGCTTTGCTTGAAGTGAGTGAACTGCATACGGAGTTTAGAACGGGCCGAGGAACCGTCAAAGCGATTAATGGCATCGATTTTACAGTTGACGAGGGAGAAATTTTGGCGGTTGTTGGCGAATCTGGATCTGGCAAAAGCGTTACGGCATTAACCGTTATGGGGCTATTGAATGGCAAGCATGCTTCAATTACGAAAGGAAGCATCAAGTTCGGGAATAAAGAACTGACCCGCTTATCTCCTAAAGAATATAACCGTATTCGCGGTGAGGAAATGTCGATGGTATTTCAAAATCCGCTAACGGCGCTCGATCCATCCTTCCGGATTGGCAGTCAACTAACTGAGGTAATCCGACTCCGGCGAAAAGGAATAAGCGGCAAACAAGCGCTGGAGGAAGCCCGCCGGCTGCTCGAAAAGGTGGGGATTACCGACCCGGAAAGGGTGCTGCGCGCTTATCCCCATGCTCTAAGCGGCGGAATGCGGCAGCGTATCGTTATCGCTATGGCCATAAGCGGCAAACCGAAATTGATTATTGCGGACGAGCCGACGACGGCTCTCGACGCCACGATCCAAAAGCAGATACTTGAACTGCTCCGAACGATCAATCAAGAAGAGCAAACGTCGATTATGATGATTACGCATGATTTTGGAGTTGTGGCGAACATAAGCGATAAAGTGGCTGTCATGTACGCAGGTAAGCTGATTGAGTACGGCAGGACGCAGGATGTCATTGCCAATCCGCTCCATCCGTATACCAAAGGTCTGATCGGCTCTGTTCCCGAAGGAGGGAAACGGCAAGCATCGGAAAAAACCGCCGCTCGCCTGCAGCAAATCGAAGGAAGTCCGCCCGATCTGCTCAATCTGCCCGAGGGCTGTGTGTTTTATGAGCGCTGTCCGCAGGCGCTTCCCCGCTGTTCTGCAGAAATGCCGAAATCAAAAACGTATTCGGAAAATCGTCTGGCAGCTTGCTTCGCCGTAGAGGAAGGTGCAGCACTATGACGACGTATCTCGAAGCGGTCGGATTGAGCAAAAGCTATGGGACGGGCGGTTGGCTTGGGAGTAAGGAACATAAGGCAGTCGATTCCGTCGACCTCGTTATCAAACGCGGTGAAATTATGGGCTTGATCGGCGAGTCGGGATCAGGAAAGTCTACTCTTGGCCGGATGCTCTGCAAATTAACAAAGCCTACCGAAGGATCGATTATAGTCAACGGCGAGGATATAACCGGGTATACCCAAAAACAGATGAGGACGGTTTACCGTCGAATGCAAATGATTTTCCAGGATAATACCTCTTCGCTTAATCCTCGGAAACCGATAGGCGAGCAAATCATCGTTCCCATGCTGCGGTTAGGCACCGCTTCGTCGCGTAAAGAAGCGGTGTATGAGGCGCAAAGGCTCCTGGAGCGGGTGGGGCTGAAGTCGGAGCATTTCAGCCGTTATCCGCATGAGTTCTCCGGGGGGCAAAGGCAGCGTATCGGCATTGCGAGAGCATTGGCCGTTCAAGCTGAGTTTCTTATTTTGGATGAACCAACATCTGCGCTGGATGTGTCCATTCAAGCTCAAATCTTAAATTTGCTGCTAGATTTACGGGAAGAATTCGGGCTGACTTACTTGTTCATCGGTCATAATCTCGCTGTAATCGAATTTTTCTGTGACCGGGTTGCAGTCATGGACAAAGGCAGACTGGTCGAGATGCTTCCATCTGACCAACTGTTTCAATCAGCGGAGCATCCTGCGACGCAAAAGCTGATCAACGCAGTACTGCCTGTCCATGAAGGCGCTTATGATACAAAGCCGCTCGTCTATTCATAATGGGTAAAAAGGAAGTGTTACGTATGACCGTTGCCAAACGGCAGATGAGCATCGGCGTCTTTTTGTTAGGCGTCGGACATCATATTGCAGCATGGAGAGATCCCTCGGCAGAGCCGGAAAAATTACTTGATTTTGAATTTTATAAGCATATTGCACAAACGGCTGAACGGGGCAAGCTGGACATGGTGTTTATCGCAGACCGGCTGGCTGTCACCGATCGTTATGAAGCGGCGATCAAGCATTCCATTAACGCTTATCCCGAGCCGATAACGCTGCTGTCGGCATTAATTGGCGTAACTGAAAAAATCGGGCTTGCGGCGACCGTTTCGACCTCTTTTGCAGAGCCCTATAATCTGGCGCGCGATATCGCCACACTCGATCATTTAAGCGGAGGGCGTATTGCATGGAATGTCGTAACGACCGCCGAGAAGGAAGAGGCGCTTAATTTCCGCGATGCCCATTTAGAACATGCTCACCGTTATGAACGAGCTCAGGAATTTGTCGATGTCGTTACAGGTTTATGGGATAGTCGGCAATCGAACTTCAACCATCAAGGAAATGAATTTCAGGTTGAGGGTCCATTAAATCTGCCGCGCACGCCGCAGGGCAGACCGATTCTGATTCAGGCTGGCGCATCCGAAGCCGGTCAGCATCTCGCGGCGAGAAACGCCGATATCGTATTTACTGCCTGGTATACGATAGAGGAAGCCAGACGGTTCTATACAAGCGTTCATGAGAAGCTTGCGTTGTACAATCGCGATCCTAACAGCATAAAAATTCTTCCGGGCATTTACCCGGTAATCGGGGATTCGGAGAAGGAAGCGAAAGAAAAAGCCGAGCATATGCATAGTTTGCTAGTAGATTCTTTAGGATTGGCTTGGCTGTCGATTGTTCTAGCTACAGACCTGACAGGCTGTGATCCGGACGGACCTTTACCGGAATTGCCGGATATCGACAAGGTAAATGCAGGCAAAGGAAGATTTCAGCTTGTATCCGACATGGCGAAGCGGGAGGGGCTGAATATCCGAGGTCTGATCAAGCATATGATTGGCTCGCGCGGTCATAAGACGGTATACGGAACGGCTTCGCAAGTGGCCGATCATATGCAGGAATGGTTCGAAAATCGGGCATGCGACGGCTTTAACATTTTGCCTGCGCAATTCCCAAGCGGGCTGGAGCAATTTGTCGATTTAGTCGTACCCGAGCTTCAGGCGAGAGGCATTTATCGGCAAGATTATGCGGGGACAACGCTGCGTCAGCATATCGGTGTTTAAGGAAGGAGGGGAAACGAAATGAGTGACATTAAACCTAATAGAACGATGGTGCTGAGCTTGTCCGTCAATGGCGCCGGCTATGCTCCAGGGACGGGGCCTGCAGCGGCAGGAATCGATCCTCCAGCTTGGCTAGATAGGAACTTTTACAAAAAACTTGCTGCTTCCGTGGAGAAGGCAAAGTTTGATTTCATTTTGATCGACGATTTGCCCGGATTCAACGGCTATGCTGCGGAACAGTTGACGACCGCCGCTTCCATTCGACCGGAATCGGTCAGCGTAGCCGGCATGCTCGTCCCGTTTACAGAACACGTCGGCATAGCGGCGACCATTCCGATCACCTTTAACGAGCCGTACCATATATCCCGAAAACTCGCTTCCTTAGACCATTTAAGCAAGGGCAGAGCTGCATGGAATATTGCCTTTAACAGCGGTGACGCCGCGGAAAGGCATTTCGGGCGGGAGCGTTTGAAAGGGCTGGAGGAGCAACAAGAGCAAGCGGAGGAATTTCTCGGGTTAACGGATAAGCTGTGGGACAGTTGGGAAGATGATTCACTTATTATTGATAAGGAATCGGGTATATACGCAGACCCGGATAAGCATCATCCGCTGCAGTTCAAGGGGCGGTACTATTCAGTTAAAGGAGCATTAAATGTGCTCCGCCCGCCGCAAGGACACCCGATCAAATTGACAAGAGCCGACTCACCGTTTGGGCTCCGCTTCGCAGCGGAACATGCGGATATCGTCTTCGGAGGCGCTCAGTCAATAGATGAAGCTAAGCAGGCCAATGCAGTTGTAAAGCAGGTTGCTAAGGCTGTTAGCGTTACTGGCGATCAGAAATTGTTTCTGTTGAATGTGATGCTTATCCAAGGCGATACGGAGCAAGAGGCCAATCGGCAAGCAAAGCTTCTAGAAGCTTTGTTTGCCGATTCTAGTGTGAACAGCCAGGGCCTTGGCATCGGCGGATGGCTGACAGTCGCAGGAACGCCAGCCCAGATTGCCGACGAGCTTGAACGTTGGTACCTCTCCGGCAGCTGTGACGGTTTTAATTTCATCCCTCCGCTGCTTCCAGAAAGTGTAGACGCTTGGGCGGATGGCATTATTCGGGAGCTTCAAATACGAGGCTTGCATCGAACAGAGTACGAGGATGCAACCTTAAGAGAACGGCTAGGCTTAACGAGGCCGGGAAACCAATTCGGGAGAGAGGCCGGGCAATGACGAACTTTTCCATCAGCATAGGAAATGAGGAAGAAGGGGAATGGATTCGCTCCCAATTGCTCGCCTACAATGCCAAGCATGCCCCCACGGTTTACGTACCAATCGTACTTAAGGCGATCGATGATGAAGGCCGGATAGTCGGAGGACTGAATGCTGTTCATCTATGGAATTGGATCGAGGTCAACATTTTATGGATTGACGAGCAGTTTCGCGGGCAAGGGATTGGCGCACAGCTTCTCGCACAGATAGAGGAGAAAGCAAAGGAATGGAATTGTGATTATATAAAGCTTAATACATTCACCTTCCAAGCTCCAAACTACTATCCGAAGCTTGGATATAAGGAGTATGCGGTCATTCCTAACCTGCCGCCTGGATTCAGCCATCATTTTTTCATCAAAGAGCTGACAGAGCAGCTGAAACCGATTATTACGGACCGATATAACAAGTAAGAGATCACTGCAATTGTGTACGAAGATGCAATAGTACCTGAAAGACCGACACCTCCTGAAAGGGAAGTGCTCGGTCTTATTTTATTACAAGGCAAAAATCATAATTTTATTTACAGCTGTTGACAGTGTGCGGCACTGTGATTATACTGTGTATAAAGATATATACAGTATGATGACCGGTGAAAGGGGATAGCGTTTTGACCCTATGGCAAGGAGCCTGGCATATAGCCAAGCATGAGATGGTTAGAGATCGTTACGGACTTCTATTTACTTTAGGCTTCAGCATTTACATGGCGCTTATCACATTCGTGTTAATAGGGCCGAGCAAGGAAGTGCCGTTCGCTGCGACCTGGTTGCTGGACAGCGCTTTTATCATTACGTTTCCGACATTAGCGTACGTCATGAATCGCACGATGTTTCGAGTATGGCGGGAGGATACGTATACGGATAAACTTGCCGAATGGCGGTCGATGCCGATTCCGATCCATGCACTTACGTTAGGGCGAATGATTCAGCTAGTGCTAACGTTGGCTCCGGCGACTCTTATTTTCTTCATCTTACAGTATGTCTTCAGCGGATATATCGCTGCGAACGTGAGCATCGCGGCTTTTGCACTAAATGGTCTGTTTTGGTTCTTTTACGGATTAGCTTTCGCTGTTACTTACGTCTACTACGAATTGGGCCACTCAGGAATGGCATTCACCATTTACAGTTACCTGGTCCTTCCGATTTTGGCTGTAGCAGTTGTAATCGTAAAATTGGTAACAAAACAAAGCATTGTGCTTGAAGTGTTAAACGGGACGAACGAGGGACGATGGTGGTATACAGCTGCGGCGCTGCTCATCTGCTGCGCGTCGCTCATTGCAGGCTACTATGCGATCAACAGAAGACTAACGAGAAGAAGCTATATCAATAAGAGCAAATTGAAAGGCGCTTAAGCGTCAGGAATAAAAGCGAAGCAAAGAAGGTGAAGCCGTGTGGCTGCCCATTCAAATTAACGAACAAAGCGCAGAACCCCTTTACTACCAAATCGAGGTCCAACTCAGAGCGCTGATCGTAAGCGGGCAATTGGCGGAAGGCACGCTGCTGCCGTCGATTCGGGAATTGGCCCAGCTTCTCAAATGCAGCGTCATAACGGTGCGCAGAGTTTATCAGGACTTGGAAGGCGAAGGCTTGCTGCGCACTAGGCAAGGCACCGGCACGTACGTTGCCAGAGTGGAACAGAAGGAGATGGATCGTCACCGTCTCGAGGCGGTCGTCGAAGCGATGGAAACCGCCGTGGCCGCAGGCAAGCTGGTGCAGTGTTCGAAGGAAGAGCTGACGGAGATATTCCGAGAAGTGCTGGATAAGGCATACGATGAGCCATAATGGACGAGAACGAGGGAGGCTTCCACAGTGAATGAACAATCCGCAATCCGATTAGAAGGGGTGGAGCAGCAACGGTCGCATTTTCGGCTTGGGCCAATAACGCTGGATATTCCGTTAGGATATGTAACGGCGATCGTTGGTCCGAACGGTTCGGGCAAAAGCTCGACATTTCGCATGTTGCTCGATCTGGCTAAGGCGGATAAAGGAACGATAACGGTATTGGGTCATCGTATCGGCGACGGCAGCGATACAGCTCTAAAGCGTCGAATCGGTTATTTGCCGGAGCAGTTTGGCAGTCATGACGGGGGCATGAAAGCATCGGCGAAAACCAATTTCACGAAAGTATGGTACGACCAATGGGACGTTAATCTATACCGCGAACTGCTTCGGCTGTTTGAGGTCGACGACAGCATGAAGCTGAACAGGATGTCCAAAGGGACACGGCGGAAATACGAGCTTGCTTTGATGCTTGCCCATCATCCGGAGCTTCTGCTCCTCGACGAGCCGTCTTCCGGTCTTGATCCGCTCGTATGGCGGACGATGATTGATATTTTGCATCGTTATATGGAGCATGGAGATCGGACCATTCTAATGGCGTCTCATATCATCGAAGAAGTGAAGCGACTGGCCGATTACATCGTTTTTATGGGATATGGCCAAGTGCTTGGCGTGTATGAGAAAGACGAACTCTTCAGCAGTTGGCATGCGTTCTATATCAACAGCGAGGGCTTTACGAAGAAAACGGCGCAATCCGTTCCCGGGCAATGCAGCATTGAAGAGACCGGAGGCGGTTCCTATCGCATCGTGACGAGAAAAGCCCTGGAGGCTGAGCAGTGGCTTGAACGTGAACAAATCCGTATTATCGGCCGTCAAGCGCTCAACTTGGATGATATTTTAGCCGTACTCATTGAACAGGAACGAATTCGGGTCAGATCCTAGACATTTAGCAAGACGATAACGATGAAATCGACGAAAGTGGGGAAAAATCGATGAATCCTTTGAAAGTGAATCAAATTTATAAGCAGTACGGAGAGAAGACAGCCGTAAACGGCATCAGCTTCGAGGTAGAGGAAGGCGAAATTTATGGTCTCCTAGGAGCGAACGGCGCTGGCAAAACGACGACGATGCGCATGGTGCTGGGGTTGATTTTCCCGGACGAAGGACAGATTCTGTACGATGGAAAACCATATACGAAAGAACAACTTCACATGCTCGGCTATTTGCCAGAGGAGCGCGGACTGTATCCGAAAATTAAAGTGAGCGACCAGTTGATTTACCTTGCAGAGTTAAGAGGCGTGTCGAGACGAGACGCGGACGTCAACCTGAAGAAATGGCTTGAGCGGTTCGAAGTGCCGGAATATTACAACAAGCGGGTTGAGGAGCTGTCGAAAGGCAATCAGCAAAAAATCCAGTTTATCGCCTCCGTCATTCATAATCCGAAACTCGTCATTTTGGACGAAGCGTTCAGCGGCTTGGACCCGGTTAACGTAGAGCTGTTGAAATCAACCGTTAAGGAGCTGCGGGATAATGGCACAACGATGCTGTTCTCAACGCACCGAATGGAGCATGTCGAGGAGCTGTGCCGCAATATTACGATTCTGCATCGCTCGAACGCTGTCCTGCAAGGCAGCGTGAAGGAGATTAAAAATCGTTACCCGCGTGAAAAAGTTATTTTACGGACGACGGGCGATGTCGACGGCTTAGATAAGATCACTGGCGTAACCCGGGTTAGCCGGAACGAGCAGGGCTATGAGATCGGAATTGCGAACGAGAAAGCGGCAGGCGACATTTTGCGGCATGCCATTGAGCAAACGGACATTTATCGCTTCGACGTATTGGAGCCTACTTTAAATGAAATCTTTATTAGAACGGTTGGTGATAAGCATGAATAAATTATGGACGGTAATCAGCTTTACGGTACGGAACAAAATGAGGGCGAAGTCGTTTTTGATTACAACGCTTATTATGGCGATTATTATGACGATCGGTGTCAATCTGCCGGCGGTTATCGGACTGTTCACAAAGGAAGAGAAAGAGACAACGGCTCAAATCGTCGGTTATGCCGTACAGGCAGACGATCCCGCGGGCACTAAGCTTGCCGAGCAGCTTGCCGAATACTTCGGCAAACATCCGGAGCAGGGCATTTCTTTGCTGGAAGCAGCCAAAGTCGCTAATTCAGCTGAAGCTGAGACGGCTTTGAAGGCGGCGGTAGCCGATAAGCAGGCAAAAGGCTACTTGACCTTCGGCGACCCGAACGAAAGCGGGCTTCCGAGCGTGACGTACAAATCGGAGAAAATGATCGTTTCCTCCGTTATGAACAAGCTTCAGACGGCTCTGCAAAATGTGCAGAAGGAAAATCTGCTGAAGGACGCCGGGCTGACCGAGGAGCAGAAGGCGATGCTGTTTGCTCCGGTAGCGCTCGATTCGGTGCAAATTTCCGCCACAGAAGGGGCGGGAAGCAGTGCTGGGAAGAACGGGAACGAGCAAGGGGTAGCCATTGGGGTCATTACCATTATCATTTTCATCCTGTTCTTCGCCATTATGGTGACGGGGCAAATGATCGCATCCGAAGTAACGTCGGAAAAAAGCTCGCGCGTCATGGAGGTACTCATTACGAGCGTTGCGCCGCTCACGCAAATGTTCGGTAAAATATTCGGTATTTTCATCGTAGGCTTGTCTCAAATCTTGATCTATGTACTTGTTATTATCGGCAACGCGAGCTTACCGCACAATAAGGAAGCTTTCATGGCATACAACATCGATCTGACGAAGGTTGATCCGATGCTGCTCGTTTACGCGTTGATCTACTATTTGGCAGGCTACTTCCTGTACGCTACATTGTATGCGGCGATCGGCTCGATTGTAAGCCGGACCGAGGATCTTGGCCAAGCGGTAATGCCGATTACGCTGCTGTCGCTGGCAGGCTTTTATATCGCTTCCTTCAGCTTATCCAGCCCGGAAACGATGCTCGTACAAGTCGCCTCCTACGTACCGTTCTTCTCGCCTTTCGTCATGATGATTCGTATCGGACTCAGCAATCCGCCGGTCTGGCAGGTGCTGCTCTCGCTCGGCATTCTGTTCGTATCGATCTACGTATCGGGCTGGATTTCGGCGAAAATCTATCGCACTGGCGTCCTGATGTACGGTAAACGTCCTTCGTGGAAAGAGATTCGCAAAGCGATGAAGGCTTATAAGATTTAATATGAAAAACTAAAAGGTGTTGTGAGTAATACTTAAGATTGAGACCGTTTATACTACCCATTGAGACATTAATATAAACGAATGAGACTATATATCTATAGCCCAGTTGGATCAGTTCTTGATCCTGCTGGGTTTTTATTTTTCTTACTCATGCCCCCCAAGGAATGAATTCAAAAATAATGTGAAATTTGGTTCCAATCTAAACAAAAAGATAATGATCGTATCGTACTGTGATCATTATCTTTTTGTAATGTATAATTCATAATCCCAATATAAACAATAGCATTAATTATGAATATAGGGGGAAGAAGATGGAATTAACACAGCTGGAATATTTCTTACAGTAGCACGTTATCAACATATAACCAGAGCGGCCAAGGTATTATCTATTTCGCAACCGGCCCTTAGTCAGGCCATATCCAAACTGGAAACGGAGCTGGATGTTCCATTATTCGAACGAAGTGGCAGGAATGTTCAATTAAGTCGATATGGCACTTTATTTTCCGAAAATGTGGAGCGAGCCGTGCGGGAGTTGAAGCACGGCAAAAAAAATGTTAGACGAATGGTCGAATTCGGATACAGGCCTAGTAAGTATCGCTTATCTCAATATTCTCGGAGCAGACTTTATACCTAAACTTGTGAGGGATTATACGGAACTATATCCCAAAATCAAATTCGAATTAGTGCAGGGTAATCATGACCCTATTAATGATGTTTTAAGTGAAGGAAACTGTGATTTGGCTATCACTTCATTAAAAGAAGTATCCCCGGAATTTAATTGGATCACCTTAGAAAAGGCCCCGCTTTACATTATTGTTTCGGAAAATCATAGATTGGCTAATGCATCATCACTTAGCGTTCATGAATTGATAAATGAGAATTATATTGGTCTGAAGAACAGTTGTGGTCTAAAGCATTAGTGGATGCATGCATCATCCAATCTGAGACAGAACTGAATCTAGTTTATGAAGCAGAGGATTTGACTACTGTTGCAGGTTTTGTGGCTGTTGGACTTGGCATTTCATTTGTACCTAGAAAGGCAGGATTGCTCTTAGAATCATTAGTTTGGATCCCTATTGAAGAGAATTATTGGTATTGGGAGGTAGGGATGCAGTGGCCAACTTCTCAATTTCAATCACCTGCAGTTAAACAGTTTATTAATTATGTAAAATATTCTTATGGTTATCCGGTGACGAATGAATAAATATTAATGAATATTTAAGAGATGATGAGAATCAAGCCTAGAGCCGTACCAGGGATTCGCCTTAGAATAGAGGAATTGATTAAGAAGGGGAACTTGTTGTCATCTAAAACCTAAGAAAATTCGTATGGATGATGATGAAATTTCACATGTACGTACTGCCCATACTGTGGTGCCGAGATAGTTTACTTGTCGAAGATAATATCGATGTCTCAACAAACAAGGACTTCTCTTACAATATAGCCATTCGGCTCACATTGAATATTGGATATGCTGTTGCTCACTGATGAGAAAAGTCAAGATATTACCGAATCTCGGATCAGGCAGCGATTACCCTAACCCTCTAAATTATATATTGCTAAGAAGGATGAGTTAGGACAGTTCAGGGCCACACACGGAAATTAAGGCAATATTTCGATCAACTGAATGAAATGTTGCCTTAATTTCCGTGTGTGGTTTTCTTCATGAAGGGAACGAAGTAGCTGCAAGTAATAATAAGTGGAGTAAGGAATTATTTCTTAATACTTAATTTCAATCAAAATAATTATTATTAGTTATGAATAGAAGGCGCTTAATATAGTAAAAAATTAGTTATGTCATCTCTTGGGATTTGTCTTTGGTTTTAAACCAGAGTGAGGCGGGAACGACATCAAATCAATATACCTTTATAATCTGGACTATACACGTGCTCTAATAGCTGATACAACGAGCTGCAAATCAGTCTCATAGGATTGGGGCAAGCAAGCAGGAGGTCAACGTTTCATTCTTTGCTGAGTATTAAAAGATGCTAGCTAGATATATAAAGATATTTAGCGGTTTAGTGGTTGCTAGAGATTGAAACGATTTGCAAATTATAGAATTGTGAAGACGAACGATTAAGCATAGATAAGGTAAGTTGGAAATTGTATCTAAAACGGGTCTGAATAGGCAGAACAAGTATAAGTCGTTGCCAGAAAGCGTGTGATTCTACCTCTGTTCAGATGGGATTGGAAGAATTAAAAAGCCTAAGCAATAGGGCGTTTTTTGAGTTATAGAAACAATATTATGAACGGGGAAGGGGGGATGAGTAATTTAAGTTTCTTCACTGTAAATCCATTTATGTCCTAATAAGAGTGATTATTGCTTAGGTTATTTATCTGAGAATGTGGTGGTTATTAACTATGAGTTCAATATCAACGCTATTTCGATTTTTATTACAAATCATTCCACGAAGTATTGATAAGTTATTTACTTTATGGTACTTTTTTTAGAGCATGTGGGAAAGAATCCCTGGCTCTTTTTATATTCAACAAGACTACATAAAGTACGCGATGAGAGAATAGCTGTAAATCAAAATATTTATTATCGGGGGGCCAATATGGAACTTACGATTAAAAATAAATTAGATAGAAAAGCAATAAATGATCTAATTGATTTAGTGACAATGAAGAATATCAAGACTATAAGTTACTTGGATATTTCATCAGTGAAGTTTGTTGATCCATATGGAATGGTGCTTTTACTTCAATTGTTAAGAAGTATGAATTCTATTGATCGAATTGATTACCCATTAGATAATGTAGCATCCTATATGGTTCGAGCAAGTTTCTTCTCTCATTTAGAAAATTTCAAATCGCTTGATAAGAAAGCAAAAACATTGAGATTTTTGTATAAGAAGAAAGAAGATAACTCAACAATGCTAGAAATAACGAAAATAGAAAGTTCGGAAGATATACTGTCTGTAATCCGGATTGTTACAGAACAAACAAGATCAATTCTTGAGATAGCCCTAAAATATAGTGATAATGAGATATTGGGATTTATCACTATGTTAAGTGAACTACTAGATAATATCATACGTCACAGCAAGGCAACAGGATACATTTGTGCACAAGTATATCGATATCCAAATTCGGATCGTTCTTATGTGTCAGTATGTATCTCTGATACCGGAATTGGAGTAAAGCGTTCGTTAGTGGAAAGCCCCTTTTTGTCTTTTTCTAATATCAATGATATGAGAGCATTAAGGCTCGCGGTCATCGATTCGGTTACGAGTAAGGAGAAGGGGGGAATAGGTTTTTATGGTATAAAAGAAATGGTTAAGAAGTACAGCGGATCGTTATATATAAGATCTGGTTCAGCAGAGTTAACTATTGATAGTAAAGGAAAGTACTTAATCAATAGTAGAATAGCCCAGTTCACGGGAACACAGATTGAATTACGACTACCTCAACGCTAGTTGACATAGTATAGGGTATATATGTTACACTGGGTTTAAATAGTTTTTATTTAAGGTGAGTATATGATACATAAATTTACGATGATCAACGTAGGAAGCTTAACTAAGGAAATCTTGAATACTCAATTACTAATCTTAAGACTTCAAGGGGCACGAGTACGTAAAGAACTTTCATCAGTTATAGCGAACGCAGCAGACGCAGTTGTAGCTCTAGACTTTAAAGATGTTACAGGAATTGATTTCTCATGTTCCGATGAAATTGTTGTACATTTTCAAGAATATCCATCAGAGCGAAATGGAAAGGGAATTGTACTGTTAAACCTTTCAGAAAATCATTTTGAAAACATATCGATTGCTCTTGATCGGAAAAAGCAGGCAATTTGGTGTTTCAATGGTTCTCACTGGACTATTCTCGGTAGTAAATTACCAAGATATCTAATGGAACTCGCTTTAGTAATGAAAGATAGAAGGGAAATTACAGCAAGGCAACTCGCAGACGATCTTAAAGAGGATATAAATAGTCAAAGTACAAAATTAAAAAAATTGTACGATCATGGATTAGTATTAAGAACTGAGGATAGGAATTCAGAAGGCTCGCAATTTATTTATAAATCGTTATTTTGATCTTGTTTTAACAAGATCAAAATTTTTCAAAGGGTTTAAATAAAATTGGTTTAAAGGAGTTGGGATAAGGTGATAAAAAAAGAATGCTGCCAACCCGTCAGAGGGCCGACAGCAATATAAAATGGTTTGTCGCACAATTAATAAATCACATCTGGAAAATGTATTATTAATTGTACCATTTCTCATCGGACTCTGACAACATCAACTTAGGTGAGGTGAGAATGATGCTTGTATGTACTCCTTATATTACTCTTAAAAATGGTCAAAGATTATATGCGTCACAAAAGGGTAAGGAAGCATTTTGCTTCGAAGTATCTGAAGAACAACAAAAAAAATACCAAGAAAAAAAAGCAAATAGAGATAATAACAAAAGCAAAGTAAAAGACAATTAAAAATGAGTAAGAGGCTAGCGACTAGCCTCTTAAAAAAGCATTAATATCTAAACAAGATAAGCAAAAGGAGAATGAACTAAATGAAAAAAAACCAACATGTTACCCCACATCCAGATGGTGGCTGGCAAGTGAAAGGCGGAGGGAACGAAAGAGCTACAGTGCGAACAAATACGCAAGCGCAAGCAATAGCGAGAGCGACAGAGATTGCTCGCAACCAACGATCCGAAGTTGTAATTCATCGTCAGAAAGGACAGTTCAGGGATAAGAACAGTTACGGTAACGATCCTTTCCCACCTAAAGGTTAATTAGTACTATCGGCTTCTACCATAATGGTATGCCTGACAAAAATCATAATGTTCTATGACCCTTATGTGAGAATTAATGATGAAATGCTGGATTAAGTATTGCGGAACAAGATAGCACAATCGAACATGGCGGCAGCCGAAAAGCTAATCGGCTGCCTTTGTCATTGTTTAAGGCATTTTTCGAGAACACCGGCCATGAACAAAATCTAATAATTACAGTATTTGAAGTATTGGACTTCACAGTATAAGTGAATATCTTGACTATTACTATTAAAGAGGGGATTTATATTTCACAAAGAAAAAGGAAATCAAATAACAAAGTCAGAGGATTTAGAGGATTCTTCCGTTTAATACTTACATCAGTTGGACTTTCAATATATTTTATTTTGTTTTCTATAGCAGCTTGGTTAATTAGTAGGATAATAGCTATTCCTTTTTGGCATTTGTATCTATGGGTTATAGGTACATATTGTTTAATTGGAACATTAAGCGTACTGGGTTTAAAACGTTATTTTCTTCGACCTATCACTGAAGAAGAATACAATAGCTTTCTAAAGAGGAATTTGATTCATTATACGGACTATCTTTCTGAACAGGGGGTTTCACTTCAACGCAATACGGGGTTTGTTCACTTGGTGGGGAATGGCAGTCGAAGAGCGAACTATTCTATGAAGTGGAAGGATGCAGGGAAAAAGTTTACTTGGTTCCACTTATCCGAAGTGGATCAAGGTGAGGAACCAACTTTCACTGCTTTTTGGGAGAACCATTCATCCGAATCTTTGCCGAGGGCATACAAGGTCGTTATCCCATTTGCAGACCTACAAGTAAATCGTATGTATATTCGGCCAAGTGATAAAGCGATTGGTATTCTAGGAAACGTTTCAACAGCAGCTACTTTATATGAAAGTTTTAGATGGTATAACGAAAAGATTCATGTGTCACGTTGTTTACTAATTTCTCCAGAAGCAATTTCACTTATACCATTCATAGCATTCAGGCAGCTATGCGGTACCATTATTGACTTTATCACAAATCCTAAACGGTATTATCGAACCATAACGCTTACAATATTGATAATTGGATTGGTTATATTGTTTAGTTTCTTGATTAAAAACTAGGGATATTAATCAACGATGCATTCAACATTTGTAGTTGTGTAAGAGTGCTGTGATTTTCCTTGGATGTCTCAAACAATATCTGTGAGTTCTAGATAAGAAAACTTTTTCACTGTGTTTTGGATAATTATAAGTTTTGTAATAAACCTTGACTGGGAAACGATCGTAAATTAGCTTCATGTAAATAGATAGGAGGATTTGGTTTAAGAATGATATTCGAATTATCCGAAGAGATGGAGAAGCGGATTCATGATTGGGACTCGTGCAAAGCAGAAAAAACTTAAGTTTTTCATTGAAGAAAATGAAATTGATGAAATCAATTTGAAAGTTAAAGATGAAGAGAACAAACTTGAATACAAGGTATATTGGAAAGTATTGAACCGCGGTGATGAAGCCATTAGAAGTAACTGCATTAGAGGACAAATTGTAAAAGATAGTGGAAGGCAAATTAAAAATGAATCATCTGATATTCGGGGAGAGCACTATGTCGAATGCTATCTTATTCTAATGGAGTCTGCGTAGCTAGAGATAGGATTATAGTCCCGATAAGTACCTCATGATTAGAACAAGGCGAGGTAAGACTAGTATTTCGTCACTAATTACAGCGCTTAGAATAAACCACAACAAAAAATGGTCTGATACCTTCAGTATAGTGAAGGTATCAGACCATTTTTTGTATGACAGATGTCTTACCCGCTTTAGGTAAATAGTTTTCAAAAACAACAATCGAACTGAGGAATTAACATATCTTGTCGATTGCGAAGTAACTCTATTTAATGCCATGAAAGCCTGTTAAGTAAGGCCTTACGGGAAGCAAGAGCCAACGAGATAAGAAAGAAGTTGGTGTTGATGTTTGTTCAATAAGTTGGCAAATAAACCAAAGAAAGAAGTGCTGGATGTTAGGTCTGACACGGATCTAATCTCCAGATTTAATGAGATTAGATCCAGCATAATAACTGCTGGTTTCAAGGGGGATGCTTTAAATAGACAGGAAATTGAATCAGCTCTAAAAAATAAATTAAGGAGTTGTTTAAAGTAGCAGCTCCTTTCTATTTGTAAAGTTAATATGCTGAGCATGGGATAGTTAGTAAATCGGTAGCTTTTGATTATGATATAATATGGAAAACAGATGAAAAGAATGGAGAAGTTTACTTTATGCAGCGGATCCTAACCATAACTTATTCCAAAGATGCAACAGTAGATTATATGATTAAAAAATACTCAAGTGAATGTATGTGGTATCGCTTGGACGTTGATAGAATTCAGGACTATCGTATAAATATAAGTTCAACGGGAGTAAGAATTGCAAATAACGAGTTTGATATACATGGCAATGATATTAATGCTGTCTATTATCGAAAGGTGGCATATCCAGATTTGTCATTATATGAACCTGCTCTGCATTCGCTGATGCAACGAGAAATCATGGCAGTAGTGGAAGGACTAGCTGAGTCATTAGGGAGTATAGCACTGACCAGACCGTCAATATTACGTAGATCTGAAAATAAGCTTGTTCAATTAAATCTCGCTCACAGAATTGGTTTTAGAATCCCTGAGTCGCTTATTACAAATGATAATAAATCGGCTTTACATTTCATTAAACAGGATCCGGCCATTGTTAAGCCCTTAGCAACTGGGCGTGTAAAAAGAGGTGATACAGAGTGGATATTGCAGACAAATCAGGTAGATCAAACGATTCCAATTGAAGGACTAGAAATCAGTCCATCATATTTTCAAAAATATATTCCGAAAGTAAACGGTGAATATCGAGTCACCTTTGTTGGTGATGATGTATATACAGTCCGGATTAATTCTAATAACCCAGTAGATTGGCGTAAAAAAGGATCGCTCAATGTCTACAGTGTAACTGATATTCCTAAACAGTTGCTTTTTCAGTGTCAGGCACTCATGAAAGAATTATCTCTTGAATTTGCAGCATTTGATTTCATCCATAACGGAGAAGAATTTGTTTTTCTAGAGGCCAATCCGAATGGTCAATGGTTATGGCTAGAGCAAATTTTAAAAATACCTATTTCTCAATCGATACTAAAAGTTCTACAGAAAGGGACAACTGCTCATGTATAATCGATTTTATGTTTTCTTTAAATTTCTATCATTAATACCATTTCTGCGTATCACAGACGATGAAAATTGGGGAACTTTAACACGTTCATCCACCAAATTACGTGTTTCATTGCTTAGCTTTAATTTCGGTCCTTATTATATTAGTTTTATTAGCAGGTCATTTAATCGTGGTCAACCAAGCGTAGGAATATTGAAAAACTGGAAGTGGTACTATAGAATTCGACTGCCAATTCATAAATTAAGTGATGAGAAGAAACAAAGACTTTGGAGTGATCATTTAAGTTTTTTAGAGGAGCGTACGGTTGAAGGTTCTAGTAAGATATCAGCATATAAAGATGCGCTACAATACCGGTTAGATCAGTTAAAAGAAAAAACAAATCGAACGTTCAATAAATTTCTTGCATATCTAGCCGTATTTGCCTTTCTTATTCCTCTCTACATTCCCTATATTCTTAAGATTAACTTGCTTGCCAAATTTCCTATATATTTAGCTATGTTATATGTAATTCCATTAGGCTTCATAGGTTATAATTTATTTCAAATTATGTTTTTTTTTCATAGATTTATTAAGGTTAAGTCTTCAATACGATCTAAGTATAAGGAAATCAAAATTGCGGTTGATCCCGAAATTGCGCATGTTAATCAATTGTATATAGATTATCAGCAGCTCGACTTAGATACGACAAATGAAGTCACAGTAATCGCTAACATAGAAAGATATATTACTGGTATTACTATGCTTAGCATAATAATATTAGGTTTATATCTGGGCATTCCATCCAACTTACAGAAACCTAGTGCTGTTACTGTACCCGATACCCAGACCACTACATCTTTACTACATATAGATCTCAAACAATCACCTCGAATCTTTCTGGATAAACATGCAACCACTATCCAGAAACTCGAACGAGATGCATTAAATGGAGAAATAAGTCAATTTATTTTGATTGGGAACTGGATAAATAACAATGAGGAATATGAAGCGATTTTACAGTTGATAAAGTTTTGGAATGTAGAAAATGTGCCGATTATAGAAGTATATGATGATCGTGAATCTGAAGAGGGGTGGGTTAATCTCATTTGGGAGAGGAGGTGAGATATATGAAAAAACCTTATATTGCTGCATATTTAACTTCAGTAGTTTCCGATGATAGGATTATTACAGAACAGACGGAACAGACAGACCCTGATGAAATGTGGTGCGACGCTAAGGATAGTAGAGAAACTCGTAGTCTTGAAGGGCATGAACCAGATGAGTGGTTCTTTGTAAATCAAGATCGTAAAGATACCTTTACTGTCGAACAAACAGAGCCAGATGAAACATTATTCTTTTCTTTAAAAAGTAGGGTTGAAACTTCAGAAATTGAGGTGACAGAACCCGATGAAATTCTATTTACTTAATTAAACATCAAATAGCTCTCAGCTTATTGCTAAAGTGAGGGCTATTTGACTCATGCATTTTTGTTTTCGTTCATAATTGCCAACAACAAGTGATCAATTGTCTGACATGCTGCTTTAACATTTACGGTTGAGGCGTGTAAGGAGTAGCAATACTATGAATAAACGATACATGGCATACGGTATGTAATTTTTAAATGTGCTTCTTAATTGGCGGTTAATCCGGTATGGCATTTTCCTCGTATTTGGTTTATACATAAAAACAACACCTATCAATTTATTAATAGTGGGGATCCATCATATTTGTTCACGATGATTACAATGATTAATACGGCAACAGTAGCTACAAGGATACTTTGCTTACCTGAAAAAAGGAGCACAATAGATTATTGATTTTAAAAAAAGTCTTTACAATATGGTACACGTAGTAAAAACTAAATTCTCAAAAGCTGACGATTTTCAAACTAAAAAACCGCGTCAAATCAACAACTCCAGTCTATTACTTTATTTTCATCGAACACTAGGATGTGATAGCATGTCTAATCTTCATCAATTAGTTGATTCCTTTTACAATGCAATAATCAAAGCTAAGCCTCTTCCATTCCCATATGAATCGTTTCCTCATGGATGCTGTCAAGATACTGCATGGATTTTAAAACGTTTCTTAGACGAATATGGACATGGACAATCTTATATTCATGTAGTTGGCGGTCAACGTCATGCATGGTTGGAGCAGAATGGCTTAATTATCGACTTAACATATAAACAGTTTGAAGCTGCAAACCAGCAATACGACAACTACTATATAACTCTTGACAGAACATTGCATGAAGGCTTTGAGATTGAATATAGTTACCCTTTACCATACTGGAAAACATACACTGATCAACCTACTATAACATCGCTGAATCTATACTATAATCATGTAGTCAAACACCTGGAGGGATAATTATGGAACATATTCAAATGGATGAATTAAGAAAAAATCAGTAAAGAGTGGGGAGAGACCATGCGACCATAACTATCCTGAATAATTGGACTATCTCACATGTAAAGGCGGAGTATGTGTTCTTCATACATCATCAATCTATCTGTTTTCGTGTCAGTTTTTTATTGTCGATTACACTATTGTATAACGTTGCAAGCTCCTCCATGTCTCCAGTAACTGGTTTCCCTATCTTCCTACTCTTTTCACGAATAATTTGCGCGTTTTCGAATACGTAATCTAAATCATAAAGAATCATTTGTTTTTGTTCTTTAGTTAAAATGCCATCTGTAGGAAAATGCTTCTCAATTATTTGCTTTCTAAACTTTGTGATTTTAATTAGATACAATCTATTTATTATTTTCAATAAAAAATACGTCAATATTAGAACAACTGGAATTGAGTACAAAAGCTTCAGAGTAAACGGAAACCACGTAAATATGAAAGCAAAAGAAAGAACTGCGATAAATAACCAATTAGAAATGAACGACTATAAAAATTAAATTTCTTTTCATGAATAGGTTGGTTCTTATAATAGATAGGGGATAGTATCTCGATCAGGAGTGATCTACATGAATGTAGTTAAATTGATTACAGTAGAAAACTACTATAAGCCTTGTGAAGCAGCATCATTATTCGCCAAGTATGAAGATGGCCAGATGAAATCTCTTACGGAATCTGATTACATTAATGCTGTAGAGCTTCTTAATGTCAATCAATCCGCACCAAATGAAGTGAAAGAATTATTTGAGACATCAAGAGCTTTATATGTTTATGGTTATCTTTATTGGACATTTTTTACTGTAGCTCTAGAGCAAGCAATGAAATCCTGGGAGTTAGCCATAACTATTAAGCTTAGTGAACTTCAGGAAATAAATAAGAGGATTCAACTAGCTAAAAAAATTGATTTGCTAAAGCATCATGGAATTATTCTTGAGGAAGATGCTAAGCACTTTCATATGACACGTCTCGTGCGAAATCATATGGTTCATCCTTCAAGTCAAAGCCAATTAGGACATAATATTGGTTTTCTTCAAGTACTAGCAGAACAAATTAATATACTCTATAAGTGAATCGGTACTTCTTTTTATATCGCGATAAACGAGTAAGAGTAAACGCATAAAGTAAGGAGGGGCTGGGCTAGGATGATATTTGAAATATCCGAAGAAATGGAGAAAAGAATTCATGAGTGGGACTCGTGCAAAGCAGTGGATGTGTCCGGGGCTAAGCTTAAATATAAATTCATTCCAACAGGAATCGGGTTATTCATCGAAGTTCAGTGTGATGTTTGTAAAAGAATATTGAATTTTACTCCCATCAATTAAGTGATAGAAAGAAGTGAAATTTATACGGCGATCGCAATTCGGTACTCAACCAAAGAGCGGAAAGATTCTTCCTACCTCTTGCTTTATTTCTTCACTGTGAAACAGTTTTTAAGGGCATTTGTCGATATCTATAAGGTGATCGTACATTAGTATCAACGGTAAATATATTTTAAGGTAAAAGTCTCAATTGTAAATATTTAAAGTATCGGTGGTAAATATAATATCGATTGGTTTTGGCATGTATTAATCTCAATCATAGATATTACTCACAGGTGTAAACTGTAAACTTTATTTAATAATGACACTTACCTGATGTTATCCTGTCGTTGATTTTAAGTAGTATTGTCGGCTGTATAATTGGATAAATAATCATAAACCGGTCATCCTAAAGTAACTGGTTTTCTATTTTCCGTTATGGCCTACTAAGTGCAGGAATCGCAGTTATCTTCATCTCATTATTGGGTTGTTCATTTTCGCTCCGCTAGCTGCATCTTGATTTAATGAACGATCTTTCGGCGCTGCGGCTTCAGGATGTCCAACTCTTCACACAGGCGATACACCTTCTTGTCGTTGATGATCACATGGTGCTGACGGCGCAAACATGCAGCAAGTTTGCGATAACCATAGCTGTGCTCTTCACCGCTAATCAGCTCTATCAGCCACTTTTGCACTTGCTCATTACTCACTTTTTCGCCATCTTGAAGTAGGGTATGCATGGATACAGGACGTCTACAAGTATGCGCCGTAGGAGGGAGAGTAGGATGCTGCTTTTTCCGAGCATAGTAGGTGGACGAGGACACGCCCGTCATATTTAGCACGGTTACTGCCGCGTATCCTCGCTCGATGAAGGTTTGAGCAACCTGGAATTTGTCATCGAGAGAGGGGACTTCTTTTTTAGAAGCTCACGCAGGATCTCTAGTTCGAGTTCTTTTTCACCAAACGCTTTCAGGACACGGGCGTGCTTCTCTTCTAGCTCCTGATAACGTTTTTCTTCTGCTGCTCGTTCGCTCAGTGTAGGCAGTGTATCCTCACCAAGGGTGTCTTGAAACTCTCTGACCCAGGCATGAATCGTTTGGGGTGTCACATCGTACTTACGCGCAACAACTGCGGGTTTCAGACTGGATCGGCTACACTTAGTTGGACAATAAAAATAAGGGCTTGTAGAATAGACCTATTATGCCAAGGAGCGGATCTCTACAATGCCAAAACAACA